>NZ_JBBYGR010000077.1:28940-32411 GCF_038405005.1 Xanthomonas sp. JL1
GGGGCGGGCGTTTGCTGGCCATTGCAAGCCCAACGCCCGCCATCCGGCATTCCGCAGCACTGTGCGCGCGGTGATCAACGCAGATGCAGTGCCCAGATGCACAACGCCCCGGCCGTGCCGGGGCGTTGTGGGTGACAGCGGTGAATCAGAACTCTTGCCAGTGACCGTCGGCCAACGCGGCCTGGGATGTGGCAGGCCGCGCCGCGGTGGCCGCTGCCCGCGCTAGCGGCTTGGCGGCGGCGCCTTTCACTGCAACCGGGCGCGAGGCGATCGGCCGCACGCGTGCGGTCTGCGCAACCGGCGCAGCCGATTCGTCCAGTTTGAACACCGACACCGCTTCGGCCAGGTGACCGGCCTGCTCTTCCATCGAACGGGCGGCGGCGGTGGCTTCTTCCACCAGCGCAGCATTCTGCTGGGTGGTTTCGTCCATCTGGGTGATGGTCTGGTTGACCTGCTCGATCCCGGACGACTGCTCCTGCGAAGCCGCAGAAATCTCCCCCATGATGTCGGTCACGCGCTGCACGCTGGCCACGATCTCGGCCATGGTGGCACCGGCCTTGCGGACCAGTGCCGAGCCTTCGGCCACCTTGTGCACGGAATCGTCGATCAACCCCTTGATCTCCTTAGCCGCACCGGCCGAACGCTGTGCCAGCGTACGCACTTCGGAGGCGACCACGGCAAAGCCGCGACCCTGCTCGCCGGCACGTGTCGCTTCCACCGCTGCATTCAGCGCCAAGATATTGGTCTGGAACGCGATGCCATCGATGACGCTGATGATGTCGGCGATCTTCCTGGACGAGGCTTCGATGCCGGACATGGTGGTGACCACCTGCGACACCACTTCACCGCCTTGCGAGGCCACGCCGGTGGCGCCGATGGCAAGCTGGTTGGCCTGACGGGCGCTCTCGGCGTTCTGCTTGACGGTGGAGGTGAGCTCCTCCATCGAGGCGGCGGTTTCTTCCAGGTTGGCGGCCTGCTGCTCGGTGCGATGCGACAGGTCGCTGTTGCCCGAAGCAATTTCGCCAGCGGCTGCGTTGATCGCACCGGACGACAGCTTGATGTGGCCAACGATGTCGGCCAGCTGCTCGGCGGTGGCATTGGCATCGTCACGCATCTGCGCGAACACGCCGCTGAACTCGCCATGCATGCGCACGGTCAGGTCGCCACGCGACAGCGCGGACAACAGGGCCGAGATATGCTCCAGGCTGCCGGCATTGGCATCCAGCAAGCCGTTGAGCTGCTGCGCCAGCTGCAGGAAGAAACCCTGCTTGCCGTCGGTTTCCACGCTGCCGCTCATGTCGCCGCTGGCAGCGTCACGCACGATACGCGCAACTTCTTCTTCGACCTGGACTTCGATGGTGCGGTCGCGCCATTCGCAGACTTCGCCGCTGGTCTCGCACTGTTCGTTCTTGATGGCGGTGACTGTCTGTGCCAGCACCACTTCGCCGAAGCGCTCTTCGAAGCTGGTGACACCAACGCGTTCCAATGCGGCAATGGCCTTGCGCACGGTCGCATCCGACAGACCCAGGTAGCTGATGTGCTGGCCGATGACCTTGCTGGCGTCGAATTCGGGCGATGCCAGGCGGATGCTGCTTTCGTACTGCGCCACGATCTTCTTGAAGGCGTCGTTGGCGTAAATCATGACGCGCTCGGGATCGGTGATGAAGGTGCCGGTCGAGGACGTGTCCAACGCAGTACGAATGCGCAGGTTTTCGTCGGCAATCCTCTGGTCGCGTTCGATGCGCTCTTTCAGGTCGCGCTGCATGCGCTGCATGCGCTGCATGGAGCGCATCAATTCGCCCACTTCGTCCTGGCCCTGCACGTTGATCTGGCCGTCCAGCTTGCCGCCGGCGATTTCGGTGGCGGCGGTGACCGCGCCGCGCATGCTCTTGACGATGGAACGGGCAAACAGGAACGCCAGGCCCAGGCCGCCGGCAATGCCGATCAGCAGCACCATCACGGTCAGCGAGACGGAGGTGGCGTGGACCTTTTCGGCCTTGGTCTTGGCAGCCTGCGCGAGCATGTTGTCTTCGGCGATCAACGCAGCCAGCGAATCCTTGGCCTTGTTGTGCAGGGTGCGGGTTTCACCGACGAAGGTGTCGACGGCATCGTCGGGCAGATTGAGTTCGATCATTTCAGCGACGCTGGCGTAGGAGGCCGAAGCCTTCTTCCAGTCGGCCACGAACACGTCGAACAGCTTCTTCTGCTGCGGGCTCTCGATCAGGCGCGGGTAGCCCTTGATGGTGGCTTCGATCTTGCCGTTGAGCTTGTTGGAGCGAACCTTGGCTTCCTGCTTGACCGAATCGCTGGCGCGCACCAGGTTCTGGTAAGCCGCGTTGCGGTATTCGCCGAGCATACCGCGCAGATCGCCTGCCTCGCGCACGCTGGACATGGTATTGCCGGCCAGATCGCGGGTGACGTTATTGAGCGAGGCCAGGCCCGAATAGGCGATGATGCCCTGGACGAGCATGATCAGCAGCACGATGCCGAACGCCAGCATCAGCTTGGGCATCAATTTCAGATTGTTGATCCATTGCATTGACACGATTCCCCCGTGGACGTCAGTTCGCATGGCCGCAACAGCACATCGCCACGCGCGGGGGCGTGGCGATGTGCGAGGCGCTTACTTGATGGTGGCGAGCTTCAGACTGGCCGCGGAGCTGACTTCGATTTCGGCACGCGAGTTGTCGCGCTGGATCTTGCCGAGGACGCAGACGTCCTTGCCTTCGAGCGTTTCCGGGGCGAAGCTGAACTTGCCGAGGTTGGCGCCGTCGATGCGTGCGGAGAAGGTGTGACGCGGGAACATGCCGCCCATGTACAGGAAGGTGGGTTCACCTTCGGAGCTCTGCGCGTACTTGGCCTTTTCGACCTTGCCGCACACCATGCCGTCCTTGCCAACGAAGCGCGTCGCCATTTCCGGCGGAATCATTTCCTGCGACTGGGCCAACAGCGAGGGGGGGCAACAATCACCAGAGCAGCAACAGGGAGCAGCGAGAGCAGGAACTTCATTGAGATTCTCCAGAAATCAAAAGTCGAGCGGTGCCCCGTTGTGTGGAAGCGGGCTTCCATTCAGCTACCGGCTAGCCGCCGTTCAACTTGAATCCCGAAAACGTGATTTATCTCTCACTTCAATAGAGTGCGTCGTTGCGAATGGGGAGACTCCCGACACGCAATGCTCTTAGAACCTGTTCACGATCTCCTGAGCAGCAGTGCCAGGAACGCCAGGTGGATGAACTGCAAGCTGGTATTGAGCCTTCGCTCGCAGTTCTTCCATAGCCTCCGGTTCTTCTCCAGCCAGGCAAAGCTGCGTTCGACACTCCAGCGCTTGGGCATGACCTTGAAGGTATGCAGCTCGCTGCGCTTGGCAATCTGTACGGTGACATGCTTGCCTAGAATGTCCTGTACGCCCTCGGCGAAGGGATCTCCGGTGTAGCCGCTGTCGCACAGCAGGCGTTTCACCCGACCTAAACC
>NZ_JBBYGR010000078.1:0-41749 GCF_038405005.1 Xanthomonas sp. JL1
CTCGATCTTGGCTTCGTGCCGGTGGTTCCACCCAAGTCCAATCGGGTCGATCCTTGGGAGTACGACAAGGAAATGTACAAGCGGCGCAACGAAGTGGAGAGGCTGTTCCGTCGCTTGAAGGGCTACCGACGGATTTTCACGCGCTTCGAGAAGCTGGATGTCATGTTCCTTGGCTTCCTCAGCTTCGTTCTGGTCGTTGATGGGCTTCGAATGTGTTAACAGGCCCTAATTTCCATTGGCAAGTTTTCAAGCCACACGCACCCAGTTGGGTGTCCTCACGCGTCGCTTTTTCCGTCACGCATCCGCCGCAACGAACCCATCGGTCTGCCTCGCCCACAAGCGCGCGTACAAGCCACCATGTGCGATCAGTTCCGCATGCGTGCCTGACTCGACAATCTTGCCGTCGTCCATCACCACCAGCCGGTCCATGCGTGCGATGGTGGAAAGTCGGTGCGCAATGGCGATCACGGTCTTGTTGCCCATCAACGCCTCCAGGCTGTCCTGGATCGCGGCCTCCACTTCCGAATCCAGCGCCGACGTTGCTTCGTCCAACACCAGGATCGGCGCGTCCTTCAGCAGCACCCGCGCAATCGCAATGCGCTGGCGCTGACCGCCTGAGAGTTTGACCCCACGCTCGCCCACATGCGCATCGAAGCCGCTGCGGCCTTCGCCATCGATCAGCGTGTCGATGAAAGTATCGGCGCGTGCCTTGCGCACGGCGTCGAGAATCTGCGCCTCGCTGGCTTGCGGGCGCCCGTAGAGCAGGTTGTCACGGATCGAACGATGCAACAGCGAGGTGTCCTGCGTCACCAGGCCGATCTGGCCGCGCAGGCTGTCCTGAGTCACACTTGCGATGTCCTGCCCGTCGATCAGGATGCGGCCCTGCTCCAGGTCGTACAACCGCAGCAACACGTTGACCAAGGTGGATTTGCCGGCGCCGGAGGGCCCGACCAGGCCGATCTTTTCACCGGCACGCACCTGCAGATCCAGCCCCGCAATCACGCCGCCGCGTTTGCCGTAATGAAAGTGGATGTGTTCGAACTGCACCTGCCCCTGGGTCACCTGCAGCGGCAACGCATCCGGTGCGTCCTGCACCTGCACCGGTTGCGAGATGGTCTGCATGCCGTCCTGGACGGTGCCGATATCTTCGAAGATGCCATTCACCGTCCACATGATCCAGCCGGACATGTTCTGGATGCGGATCACCAAGCCGGTGGCCAACGTGATCGCGCCCACACTGATCTGCCCACGGCTCCACAACCACAGCGCCAGCGCGCAGGTGCCCACGATCAAAAAGCCGTTCGCCACCGCGATGGCGGTGTCCATGGCGGTGGTCACCCGGGTCTGCTCGCGATGCTTCACCGCCATCTGGTCGATGGCATCGCGCACATAGGCCTGTTCGCGGCCGGCATGAGCGAATAACTTGAGCGTGGAGATATTGGTGTAACCGTCGACAATGCGACCGGTCGCCTTGGAGCGCGCGTCCGATGCAATCCATGCGCGCGCCTTCATGCGTGGCACGAAGAACGCCATCAGCGCCACGTACACCACCAGCCAGATCAGCAGAGGCGCCATCAGCCACGTGTCGGCCTGCGCGAACAACCACAGTGCGCTGCCGGTGTAGACCACGATGTACCACAGCGCATCCACCATCTGCACAGCCGATTCGCGCAGCGAGGTGCCGGTCTGCATCACGCGATTGGCGATGCGCCCGGCAAAGTCGTTGTTGAAGAAGGCCAGGCTCTGGCGCACCACATAGTTGTGCATCAGCCAGCGCGAACGGTTGCTCAGGCCCGGCACGATCGCCTGATTGACCAGCAGATTGTGCAAGCCCGTGAAAAATGGCCGCGCGACCAGCGTGATCACCGCCATCCAGATCAGTTCGCCTGCATGGAGCCGGAAAAAGTCCGGTCCCGGTTTGTCGGACAGCATGTCGACGATGCGACCGAGAAAGTCGAACATCGCCACTTCCACCAACGCCAGCAGCAGCCCGGCGATCAACGTGGCCAGCAGGATCGGCCACAAGGGCCGCAGGTAATGCAGATAAAAGCGCCACACACTGCGTGGCGGCATCTCCCGCTCGATGGGCGGGAAAATATCGATCAGGGACTCGAACCAGCGGAACATTGCGCAAACGTCTGAAAAACCGGGGGCTCAGGCTAAACGATCGGGCGTCAAGCCGCAGTGGCGCTGGTCGGGCCGCAATGGCGCGCAAAAGCCGCGGTTTTCAGCGCATTCCACGATCAGGCGCGCATGCCTTACTCGCGCACGCGCGCCAGCACGCGGTTGACCTGTGCCAGATCGAAATGCCCGGGTTCGAAGCGCCCGCCCAAGGTCGCCAATTCCTGCACATGCTGCGCGTGGTCCGGGTCGGCGAGGATCTGCAACAGCGTCTGATAGTCGTCAATGCCGCCGCTGCTCCCTGGCGGGCAGGCGTTGACGCCCTCCACACAGCGCGCCACACGCAGGCCGGCATCCGGCGGCAGCAACGCTTCCACCTGCAAGCGATGCTGCCAGCCCTGCCCGGCGCCGTAGAAATAATCGAAGCTTTCCAGTTGGCCCAGGGCGCTTTCCAGGGTGACACGACCAGCATGTTTGAGCCGTGGACGCTCCGGCACATCCAGCCCGGATTCGCCATAACGCCCCACGCCCAGGTCGAACTCGTAGGGATGCGTGTTATTCCAGCCCATCACCGGCTGCAAGACGCGATGCAGCGTGGCCAGGCGCGCCGCGCCCGACACCAGCAGGCGCCGCCAGATCAACGGCGCACTGCCGGTCAATGCCACATGCAGTTGATACACCGGTGCCTGCACCGGCTGCTGTGTGGCCTTCTTTTTTGCCTTGGTCATCGTGTCGTGTTTGTTGCTGCCTGCCCGCGAGTATGGCGTGCAGGGCCGACGAATGCAGGCGCAGCTCAGGCACCGCGACGCATGCGCAGACCGAACAGCAGGTCGTACAGGATCGGAATCAGGCCCAGCGTGACCAACGTGCCCAACGCCAACCCACCGATCATGGTGATCGCCATCCCGGTCCACAGCGGGCCGGCGAACAGCATCAGCGGTACCAGGCCGACGATGCAGGTGAGCTTGGTCATGACGATCGGACGCAGCCGTTTGACCGCAGCGGCCACCACCGCCTCGCGGCGTGGCAGGCCATCGGCAAGTTCGGCCTCGATGCGTTGCAGCAGCAACACCGCGTTGTTGACGATGATGCCGGCCAGCGCCAGCAAACCGAACGTCGCCATGAAGCCAAACGGGTAGCCGGTGAGCACCAGCGCCAGCGCCGCGCCGATCAACACGAACGGCACCGCCGACAGCACGATGCACAATTTGCGGAACGAGTTGAACTGCCACACGAACAGCAACAGGATCGCGCCCAGCGCATGCGGCATGTAGTGCAGCAAGGCCTGATTGGCTTCGGCCGAATCCTCCAGCTCACCGCCAATCTCCACACGGTAGCCAGGTGGCAGTTTGAGCGCAGCGATTGGCGCGGACAGTCGTTCGACGATCTCGGTCGCGGTCAGTTGCAGATTGCGCGCAGTGACGGTGATGGCACGGCTGAGGTTGCGCCGCTGGATCGCCGACGGCTCGCTGTCGCGCAGCACCGTGGCGATCGCCGCCAGCGGCACCGGCGCGCCGCCTGCCTGCGGATACACCAGCGTATCGGCCGGATTGCCGTTGGCGGCGCGCTCCTGTGCGCTACCGCGCACGATCACCGGCACATCGGTGCCATCGTCACGGATCAACGTGGCGTCCACACCGCTGTAGCGCCCCTGCAATGCCTGCGCGATGTCCTCGCTGCTCACCCCGGCGCGGCGCGCCTTGAGCTGGTCTACCTGCACCACATAGCGCGGAATGCGCGCTTGCCAATCGTCCTGCACATCCACGGTGCCCGGCACCGCCCGCAACGCCCTGGCAATGGCAGCGGCGCTGCGACGCAACACGGCTTCGTCCGGGCCCATCACGCGGTACACCGCCATGCCGGCTTCGGTGGCACCCAGCGAGAAGCGTTTTGGCTCGGCACGCAGCGCGGGGAAATGGCTGCGCACATGCGTGCGGACCCGTGCGATCACCGCATCGATGTCGGTGCCCGGCCGCACGCTGACCGTGAAGTACGCCTGGTTGGCGGCCGGCAGCAGCGGGTTCAGGCCCAACACGATGCGCGGCCCACCATCGGCGACATAGCCGATGCTGTCCACCACCTCGGGGTTGGCGCGGCGGTCGCCCAGCCAGCGGCTGAGTTCGCTCACCGTGCGCAGGGTTTCGCGTGCGTCGCTGCCCGCCTGCAAGGTCACCGGCATCTGGAACTGCAGGCGATCGGACTTGGGCAGGAAATCGTACGGAATCGATACCAGCACGGTGATCGCCAACGCCAGCATCGCCGCCATGGCGCAGATAAACAGCGCCTTGTGCTGCAGCACACGTTCGATCACACGGCGGTAGCCGCGATAGAACCGCGATTCGGCTTCATCGCGCTTGGTGACATGCACCTTGGCGAAGTACATGCACAGCAGCGGCGTCACCGTGATGCTCAGCAACCACGACCCGAGCAGCGTCACGCCCAGCACGATGGCCAGCGAGCGCAGATATTCGTTGGTGCTGGTCTGGCCGAAGAAGAATGGTGAGAACGCCAGCACGATGACCAACGACGAAGTCAGCAAGGGCGTCGCCAACGTTCGGCCCGCATCGATACAGGCCTGGCGGCGTTCCTCGCCGGCCACCAGACGGCGCTCGATGTCTTCGGCAATGACGATGCCGTTGTCCACCAACAAGCCCAGCGCAAGAATAATGGCGGCAATCGAGACCGTCTGCAGCTCCACGTCCAGCACGCGCATGACGATCAGCGAAGCGAAGATGGTGAGCGGCACGATCGCGCCGACGATCAAGCCGGTGCGCCAGCCCAGAAACAGCATCACCACCGCCATGACGATGACAATGGTCTCGCCCATGACGTGATGCATCTTGCCCATCTCGCGCTCGACCACATCGGCCTGAAAGCTCACCACGTGCTGGGTGAAGCCGACAGGCAGCTGGCGCGCGGTGTCGTCGAGCTTGGCGCGCAGCGCCTTGCCGACATCGGCGATATTGCTGCCGGGCTGCATCGACACCGAGACCACCACCGCCGGCTGGCCCTGGTAAACGGCCGCGCTTTGCGGCGGGTCGGCCGGCATCACCTGCACCTGTGCCAGCTCGCCCAGGGTCACTTCGCGGCTACCGCCGACAGAAGCGCCCGGTACGCTCAGCAGAACGCCGCGCAACTGCCCGGGCGTGCGGATTTCGCCGGACGTGGCCACGGTCAGCGCCAATCCGGACACCGCCACCTGTCCGCCGGAGCCCACCACATTCTGCGCGCGCAATTGCGCCATCACGCTGGACGGGGTCAGGCCGCTCGCCAGCAGGCGCGCGCGATCAAACGACACGTACACGCGTTCGTCCTGCAGGCCGAACACCTTCACCTGCTCCACGCCGGGCACGCCATACAACTGCTCGCGCATGCGCCGCAGCGGGCCGCGCATTTCGCTCATCGAAAAGCCTGGCGCGGTGACTGCAATCGAGGCCACCGACACGCGCCCGAAGTCGTCGTCGACGAACGGACCAAGCGTGCCGGCAGGCAATTGCGCACCGGCCTCTGCGGCCTTGGCGCGCACATGCTGCCAGAGCGCTGGCAAATCCTGCACATCGTCGTAGGCGGTCAGCTGCACGATCGCGCTGCCCGGGCGTACCGTGGTGACGATGCGCTTGATGCCGGCCAGCTCACGCAGCTGCGCTTCAACCGGGCGCGCCAGCAGGTTCTCCACCTGCTCGCTGGGCATGCCGGGATAGGCCACCGAGACCAGCGTGTCGCGCACGGTCACCGACGGTTCTTCCTGCGAGGGGAAGCCGACAAACGCCACGATGCCGCCGATCAGGATCAGCGCTGCCGCAAACAACGTCAGCCGGCTCGAGCGCATCGCCATCTGGGTCAGCTTCATGGCAAGCGACCTCCGCTCAGTTGGGTCTGTACCTGCAGTGGTGTCACCGGCTGGCCGCTCACCAGAAAGCCCACCCCGGCGCTGACGACCTGCTCGCCTGCACGCAGCCCGCGCAGGATCTGGACGCGCTCGCCGACGATCGTCCCCAGGTCGACCGCACGTTCGATCACGGCCCGCTTCGCCGGCTGGTAAACGAACACGCTGGCCTGTTGCCGATTGAGCCACGGCACGACCGCCGACAACGGCACGCTGGGCGTGGAAGCGGCACGTGTGGGCAATGCCAGCAGCACGCTGTCGCCGCTGCGCAGCGCAGGCGCTACAGCGACCGGCTCGAGCAACGCCTGTACCGTTGCGGCATTGTCCAGGCGGTTGGAAAGACTGCGCACACGCAGCGCGATCGGCAAGGCGCCTACATCAGCCAGACGCGCGCGCACGGTTTGCCCGGGCACCAGATCGGGGCCGGCAGCTGCCGGCAGCGTGGCGACCAGTTGCACATGGCCCTGCCCTTCCACCTGCAGCACCGTCTGCCCCGCTGCCACATCTGCCTGCGGCTGTTGCAGGCGTGCCACCACGCTGCCATCGAACGGCGCGCGCAATTCGCCCAGACGCGTACCACGGCGGGCCATGGCCAGGTCGGCCCTGGCCGCCTGCAACTGCGCGCTGGCGGCATCGGCCGCTGCGCGCGCGGCAGTCAAGGTGGCATGAGAACTGGCACCGTCATCGAACATCGCCTGTTGTTGGCGCAGTTGCAGTTGCCGCTCGCCAGACTGCGCCAGCGCCGCGCGCACATGTGCGTCGGCCTGCTGTTCGCGCAGCCGCAGCGGTTCATCGTCCAGGCGCGCCAGCACCTGCCCGCGGGTCACGCGGTCGCCCACATCCACCAATACCGCAGAAAGACGGCCCGCCCCTTCGAACGCCAACTCGGCGCGTTGTTCCTGGCGCACCAGCGCCGGCACCTGCAGTGGGCTATCGCTGCCGGCGCCAAAGCGCTCCAGCTTCACCGCGCGCGGCGTCTCGGTGGCGGGCGCGTCCGGCCCGCTGCAGGCGGCTAGTGCCAGCAGCAACGTGCCGCACACCAGGCCGCGATAAAACATCGTCATCCTTCGATCCCCCGGTCTGTGCCGCTCAGCGGCTGTAGGTCAGTGCAAAGGTGCCGCCGACCACCGCGCGGCGTGCCACCAGCGGGCTGTCTTCGGCGTTGTCCAGGTAGCGCGTGCCGGTGACCCCCAGCGTGGTGGCCCAGTGGTCGCCCACCGAATGCGTCCAACTGCCACCGACCGCGGCGGCGTAGACGCCGGATCCGGCGTTGAACGCCGCAAAACGCGTCCGCTCCGCTTGCGCGTCGGTGACGCCGAAAGAGGCCTGATTGAAGCGGTGGTCGCCGCCATGCACATCCAGATCCAGGGTCACCGTGTCGCTGGCGCGATGCAGCAGGGTGAACTCCACACCGGCGCGATAGCGGTTGCGGCGCGCTGCATCCCTGAGTGCGCATTCCGCCTCTGCATTGACGTTCACGTAGGGCGTCACCTGCTGCATCACCAGCGTGCGTGCGGTCACCGACCCAGGCACATCGCCCATGCCCGCCAGCAGGCGCGAGCCCGGCCGCCAGTTGCTGTCGCTTTGCAGCCGGCCCAGGTCGTAATACAGCGATTGCGAGATGTAGAAGCCAGAGTTGCTCTGGAATTGCAGGCCGGCGCCGCGCGCCGTGTCGAAGAACAGCACGCCACGTTGCACCACCAATACCGGATTGAATTGCACGCGTGCGCGCTCGGCACCGGCATAGTCTGGCGTGGCCACTGCTGCGGCGCCCGCAGTGATTTCAGTCCGGTCTCCCAGCAGGCGCGAGCTCCCGGTCAGATCGGTTTGTGCATGCGCGATGCACGGAATGGCGGTCATGCAGGCGAGGACGCTGGTGCGAACGGCACGGGTGCCACGCAGGCGATTGAAGGACGTTGCATTCATCGGAAGTCTCCGGCGGAAGTCAGGAAGCGGTGGGCAGGCGCACGCCGTAGAACGCCTGAAACAGCGCAATACGGCTCAGCACGCGCTGACGTGCGGTGTCCAGGTAATCGAGTTCGGTCTGGGCGATGCGCGTACGCTCGGCCAGCAGCGCGCTGCGGTCTTCCAGACCGGCATCCACGCGCGCGTGCATTCGCGCAAGACGCAGTTGCTCGCGTTCGACCTGCGCGCGCGCGCGCGGCTCGGCCTGCGACAAAGTGGCGTGCGCGTCGAGCGCGTTGGCGACCTCACGAAATGCAGACTCGATTACCTGCTCGTAGGCGACGACATCGGCGCGTTTGCGCACCTGCGCCAACTCCAGATTGGCGCGGTTACGGCCACCATCGAACAACGGCAGATTCAGTTGCGGCATGAAGCTCCACAAGCCGTGGCCTGCGGAAAACAAACCGTTCAATCCGTCGCTGGCAGTGCCCACGCTGCTGCTCAAGGTGATCGACGGAAAAAACGCCGCACGCGCCGCGCCGATATCGGCATTGGCCGCGCGCAACTCCAGCTCGGCCTGCTGGATGTCCGGGCGTTGCAGCAACAGCGACGAATCCAGGGCGCGCCAGGCACTGGCAGGCGTATCAGCAGCGATCAGACCCTGCAGATCGCCGGGTACCGGCGTGCTGTCGTAGCCGACCAGCAGCTGCAGCGCACGCACCGCCGCAGCGTGATTGTCGTTGCCCTGCAAGGCCGCCACATGGGCCTGATCGGCCTGACGGCGCTGCGCATCGCGCTCGTCGCGCGCAATCAGCCCCACCTGATAGTGCCGCTCGGCAATGGCAAGCAACGCAGCGCTGTCGGCATCGAGCGATTGCAGCTGTTGCAGCGCCTGCGCAGTGGTGCGCTCGGCGGTGTAGGCACGCAGCACCTCAGCAATCAGGGCACCACGCGCGGCATCGCGGCCGTAGGTGCTGGCCAGGTAACGCTGGCGTGCGGCCTCGGACATCGCCTGCAGCTTGCCAAAGAAATCCACTTCGAAATTGCCGATCCCGGCATTGGCAATCACCAGGTCCTGCTGGTACCGCGCATCCAGCGCCGGGTTGTCGAAATGTTGCCGGAGCTGCTGTGCGCCGACGGCGAGCGCCGGCAGTCGCGACGCCTGCGCGATACCGGAGTGCGCACGCGCCTGCTCTACCTGCAACGCAGCGCGGCGGACATCGCCGTTGTGCGCCAACGCACGTTCAACCAGAGGCCGCAGGTCGCGGTCTGGTGCGAAGCGCTGCAAGAACGCGCGCGCTTGTTCGTTCAAAGCGACGGTGGTCGTCGCGTTGGCGTCGGTCCGATCGGATGCCGGCGCGGATGCAGCCTGCGGACTGCCGAACGTGGCCGGCACGCTGACCGCCGGGCGCTGGTAGGCCGGCGTGAGCGAGCACCCAGCCGCCAGCACCGCACTGGCGGCAACCAGGCACACGCAAGACCAACGATGCGGAATAATTTGTGGAATCATGATGTCGGAGCACAGAGCCAATCTCGACCGACATCCTCGACCCGCAGCGTCCAGGTTGTTTTCGGGAATTATCCAGATTTGATCGAGACGACAGGGCAACACGCCATGACAGGCAAAAAGGTTCTGCTGGTAGAAGACGACGCCGATAGCGCCAGCATTCTGGAGGCCTATCTACGCCGCGACGGCTTCGATGTGGCGGTGGCCGGCGATGGCGAACGCGCCATCCAGCTGCACCGGCAATGGGCACCGGATCTGGTGCTGCTGGATGTGATGCTGCCCAAGCTCAGCGGCATCGAGGTGCTGTCGGCAATCCGCCGTGCCAGCGACACGCCGGTGATCATGGTCACCGCCATTGGCGACGAACCGGAGAAGCTCGGCGCCCTGCGCTACGGGGCCGACGATTATGTCGTCAAGCCGTACAGCCCAAAGGAAGTGGTGGCACGCGTACATGCCGTACTGCGCCGAAGTGTGGCCGTGCGTGCGCCGGGCGAGCCCTTGCAGCACGGCCGGCTGAGCGTGGATCCGGCCGCGGTGGTCGCCAGCGTGCAAGGCGAGAACGGCGACAGCGTGGCGCTGGATCTGACACCGACCGAATTCAATCTGCTCGCGCTGTTGCTCAAGACCCCATGCAAGGCCTTTACGCGC
The DNA here is from genome assembly GCF_038405005.1 of Xanthomonas sp. JL1. Lineage (NCBI taxonomy): Bacteria > Pseudomonadati > Pseudomonadota > Gammaproteobacteria > Lysobacterales > Lysobacteraceae > Xanthomonas > Xanthomonas sp. JL1. The sequence continues at coordinate 10,068 of NZ_JBBYGR010000078.1, forward strand.
AGCGAACTGCTCGACGCCTGCCTGCCCGACAGCGATGCCTTGGAACGGGTGGTGGATTCGCACATCCACAACCTACGCCGCAAACTTGAAGTGCATGGCATCACCGGCGTGCTGGTCACCGTACGCGCAGTGGGATACCGCTTTCAATGAAGGCGCTGCGGCGATTTCATGCGTGGCGCAACCAGGCCCCGCTGTGGTGGTGGGTGGGGCTGCGCATGAGCGCGCTGGCGGTCCTGACCATGATGGTCATCGCCTTCGGCATGTGGTGCTATTTCAATCTTCGCTACAGCCTGATTCTGAGCAACGTGCCCGCCGAGCCGCGTGCCGAGATCTCCCAGCTGATCGCGCAGCCCAGGGCCAACCAGGCCCGCCTGTGGGAGCTGTTCCAGCGCTATTACGACATTGAAAATTTCCTGCCCGGGCTGGCCAATCCGGACTGGTGGATGCTGGGCGCCATGATGACCATCTCGGTCCCGGTCATCCTGTTCTGCGGCCTGCTCGCGTCGCGGCCGCTGTCGCGGCAATTTTCGCAGGTGGCTTTCGCGGCGCATCGGGTCAGCGATGGCGATTTCGGCGCACGCGCACACGTGGTGCGCGGCGCACCGGACGAGCTCACCGCCCTGGCCGACGACTTCAATACGATGAGCGGCAGGCTGCAGCAGTACGAGCGCGAATTACGCGACTCCAGCGCGATGTTGGCGCATGAATTGCGCACCCCGCTCAATGCCGCGATGGGACGCGTGCAAGGCATGCTGGATGAGGTCTTCCCGCGCGAACCCGAGCAACTGCGGCTGGTGCATCGTCAGCTGGAGCAGATCAATCGCCTGATCGGGGATTTGCACCTGGTGTCGCTGGCGCGTGCCGGCCAATTGGTGCTGGAGCCGGAAAGTGTCGAGCTGCGGGAGCTCGTCGCCGAACGCATCGAGTGGGCGGGGCCGGCGCTGCGCCAGGCGCAGATGGCGATCCATTACCCCATGCATCCCCCGCTGCGCTTGCGTGCCGACCGGCACCGGCTGGGCCAGGTGTTGTCGATCCTCATCGATAACGCGTTGCGCTACGCCGCAGCCGGCAAGCTGCTGGAAATCGAGGTGCACCGCGAGGGCACCAGCGTGCAGCTCACTTTGGGCGACCGTGGGCCGGGCGTAGAGCCTGCGCAATTACCGCATCTGTTGGACCGCTTCTGGCGCGCCGACAGCTCGCGCGCACGGCATTCCGGCGGCAGCGGCCTGGGCCTGGCGATCGCCTCGGCCATCTGCCAGGCGCACGATGGCCGGCTGGTCGTCAGCAACCGCCCCGGCGGTGGCCTGCTGGCCGGCGTGCGGTTACCGCTGGGGCGTTGACGCCCCCCAAACGCGCACGCCGCTGCAGTTGCCGGCCACAGCAGACAACTGCGCGCTATCACCGCGATTGCAGGCTCGGCACCGCGTCGCTCACGTGGGCGTGGCGACGCATGATCCAGTTGAACAACGGCGTGGCCATCAACGTGGACAGGATCGCCATCAGCACCAGCACCGAGAACAGGCCTTGTTCGATCACACCCGCCTGCAAGCCGATGTTGATGATGATCAGCTCCATCAGCCCGCGTGCATTCATCAGCGCGCCGATCGCCATCGCGTCGCGGTTGTTCTCGCCGGTCGTACGCGCCGCTGCCCAGCAGGCCACGCCCTTGCCGATGAACGAGGCGGCCAGGATCGCCACGCCGGCCAGCATGATCTGCGGCTGCAGCAACACGCTGAGCTGGGTTTTCAAGCCCGAATAGGTGAAGAACATCGGCAGCAGCAAGACCACGACGAACGGCTGCAGCATCTCGCGCAGCTTCTCGGTCAATGCGCCTCTGGGCAGGCAGACGCCGAGCAGGAAACCACCGAAGACCGCGTGGATACCGATCGCGTCCATCGCCCAGGCGCTGACGCAGAACAGGATCAGCACCACTGCCAACACACTATTGCTCAGCGGCTGGCCGGGCACCACATGATCGGCCAGCCGCTTGAGCAGATGCCGGCCGACGAAAATCATGAAAACCGCATACCCAATGCCGCCGCCGATGGCCAGGTAGGCACTGCCCCAACTGCCGCCGAAGCTGGCCAGCACCACGGCCAAAATGCACCACGCAGACGCATCGTCGAACGCACCAGCGGTCAACGCCAAGGTCCCCAAAGGGCTAGTGGCCAGACCGCGCTCGTGGATGATGCGTGCCAGCATCGGGAAGGCGGTGATCGCGATCGCCGCGCCCAGGAACAGCGACGCTTCCATCAGCTTGGCCTTTTCCGAGAACAGGCCTTCCACGTTGATCAACCATGGGCACATGGCAAACGCCAGCAGGAACGGCACCGCGATGCCCGCCAGCGACACGCTCATCGCGCTGCGATAGCGCGCGCGAAAGTGATCGCTGCGAAAATCGGTACCGACCAGAAACATGTACATGCCCACGCCGAACTGCGCGAACACGTACAGCACGTCCATGGTCTGCTTGGGGAACAAGGCCGCCTGCGCGCCAGGTGCCAGCAAGCCGAACAGCGAGGGCCCCAGCATCACGCCGGCAATCATTTCGCCCACCACCTGCGGCTGTCCGAGGCGCTTGGCCAGCATGCCGACCAGCCGACACACCAGCAAGATCGCGGCAGCCTGCAAAAAGAAATACACCGACATCTGCGCAGTGGTCATGCGTGCGGCAACATCCCTGAAAAGTGCGCAGATCGTAACCGGACATGCCGCGCTTCGATAGCATGCAGTTGCCGGTGGCTATCCGGGCCCAAGCGCGCGCCTGGGCCCGCCAGACGCAGCGCGGCGGCTACGCGCACCTGCCTGCATCACTTGCCCGCAGCGGTTTCGGTCGGCACCGGCGTCAGCACCAGATCCTGGAAATCGAAGCTGAAATCGGTCAGCGGCGAAATCGGCTCCATGCGCATCTCGCGCACCGCGCCATCCGGCGTCAGCAAGAAATTGACGAAGGCATCGGCATTCAAGGAGCGGTCGTCCCAGCGCACGATGAAGCTGTCGTGCTGCCAATGCTCCAGCGTGCCCACGAGTTGGGCGGTCTTGGCGAACTGCAGCCGCAGCCGCTTGCCGTCCTGGACAATCACCACATCGCCGTACCACGGGTCGCGGTAGGTGGCCGCGTAACTGCGCAGCGGCAACGACGGGGTGGACCGCGCCGCACGTGCGTCCTGGTGCTTCTTCCAGCTGGCATCGGCATCGCTGTCGGCCTTTTCCACCAGTTTGGCGTAAGCGGCCGTCCAATCGGTGGGCGGCACCCGCAAGAACGCATCCAGCACCTGGAAGGTCACTGCGTTGAATGCGGCGCCCACTTCCTGGTTGGTCAACACCACCACGCCCAGTTTCTGATCCGGCAGCAGCGTGAGGCGCGACACCATGCCGGGCCAGCCACCGGTATGCCACACCATGCGATGGCCACGGTAATCGCTCAAGCTCCAGCCCTCGCCGTAACCGGCGAAGTTCGGCCGTGCCGCGGCAAACTCGGGCAACTGCACCTCACCGATCGGAATCGGCGTGATCATCGACCACATCTCGTGCTGACGCTTGGCGCTGAACAAGGGTTTGCCATCGGGCAGGATGCCGCCGGCCAGTTGCACGTTCATCCATAGCGCCATGTCGTGCGCACTGGAATAAATGCCGCCGGCACCGGAGTTGTTGGACCAGGTCAGCGGCGCCACCGTGCGCAACTCGGTGAAGTCGTACTTGGCATGCCCCACTGCAGCGTGATCGCCAGCCTGCAGATGGTCGGCGTTGAAGCGCGTGCCGCGCATGCCCACCGGGGCGAAAATACGTTGCTGCAGAAACGCCTCGTAACTCTGTCCGGAGACCTGCTCGATCACCTTTTGCGCGACCGCGTACAGGATGTTGTCGTACGCATAACGGTCGCGAAAACCGCCCTTCAGCGGCACCTTGGCCAGGCGCTGCACGACTTCTTCGGTGGTGTAGCTGGTGGTGGGCCAGAACAACAGGTCGCCCGCCCCCAGACTCAGGCCGCTGCGGTGCGCCAGCAGATCGCGGATGCGCATTTCGCCGCCCACATACGGGTCGGACATGCGAAACCACGGCAGATGGTCGATGACCTTGTCCTCGAGCGAGAGCTTGCCTTCGTCGGCCAGGATCGACAGCGATGCGGCAGTGAAGGCCTTGGTGTTGGATGCAATGGCAAACAAGGTGTCGGCCTGCACCGGCGCGGGCTTGCCTGTCTCGCGCACGCCGTAGCCGCGCTCCAGCACCACCTGGCCGTCCTTGACGATGGCCACCGCGATACCTGGCACATCGAACTGTTTGCGCACACGCTCCATCTGCACGTCGAACTGCTGCATGCCGGCGGGAAGTTCGGCCGCGTGCGTTGTCGCCACCAAGCTTGCCACCATCAGCACGCCCCCACTCAGCCATCGCTTCAAGGTCACTGCATCGCCCTCAGGTTTTCGGTCAGATCGATCCGCTGGCGCCATCCAACGACAACGGCTGCGGCGACACCAGCACGCCATTGGCATCGGCATACAGCCAATGGCCTGGAACGAAGGGCACGCCCGCAAAACTCACCGGCACATCCACATCGCCCAGATCGCGTCGCTCGGTGCGGCGCGGACAGGCGGCCAGCGCCAGCACCCCCAACGGCAGCGAGGCAAGCATCTCGACATCGCGCACGCCGCCATGGATCAGCACGCCGGCCCAGCCGTTCGCCACCGCGTTGGCCGCGATCTGGTCGCCCAGCAGCGCATGCTTCAGCGAGCCCTGGCCGTCCACCACCAGCACCCGGGCATCGCCCGGCGTGGCGGCCAGCTCGCGCATCCGCGAGTTATCTTCGAAACAACGCACCGTGACCATCGGCCCGCAGAACACGGTGCGCCCGCCGAAATGGCGAAACGGCGGCTCGGCAATCGTCACCTCGGGGTAGCGGTCACACAGATCAGGCGTGGTCCAGGTCATCGGGGCAGTCTCGCGCGGCAGAGCTGGCATGGTAGCCGGCCGCGGCGGTGTGCGGGCGACCTGTGAGGCGCCGCGTAAGCACCCAGGCAGCGGCGGTGCGCGGATGTGGGCAGTACGTAGCCCTGCGGTTTCTTGGTTGCCGCTGCGGTGGGCGCGCCGCGCGTCGTGTGCTGCGTGCTGGCCGTTTTCAGTGGCGCATACGCGAACAGCCCCCGGCGCGACAGCCCAGAACGCGCACTGCGAATGCGCAGCTCTGGCGCATCGACGCGCATGACGCGGCCGCTGCGGTTGCCGACAACTGCGCTGTTGACGTCTTACCCAGATCGTCTCCGACAGGCTGCAATGCCCATGCGCCATGTCAGCGCTGTCGTCGTTCGCCTTCCCACAACGATAGCGACGCCGCCACGCAACGATGCCCATGCAGGCTCAACCCTTGCACCGCGCAACGGTCGCCCACGGCGACACCGGATTCGCATCGCACCATCGGCACCGCGGCTATGATCGGACGAGGCGCATTGCACCTGCCGAAGAACCTGTCATGGCCCACGCCCCCGCCAGCGAGTATCCACGCAATGACCGATCTGTTCGCTTCCGCCCCACCCGCCCTCGACGGCATCCATATCGGCATCGGTGGCTGGGTGTATGCGCCGTGGCGCGCGGGCATGTTCTAGCCGGAAGGGCTGGTACAGCGCCGCGAGCTGGACTACGCAAACCGCCACGCCACCGCCATCGAGATCAATGGCACCTACTACGGCACGCAGAAGCCGGCCACCTACGCAACGTGGCGCGATGAAGTGCCGCCGGGCTTCGTCTTCTCGGCCAAGGCGCCGCGCCGCATCACCCAGGCACGCAAGCTGGCCGGCACCAAGGCGCCGGTGGAAGACTTCATCGGCGGCATTGTGGAGCTCAGCGACACCCTGGGACCGCTGGTGTGGCAGTTCGAACAAGGGCATCGGCTGCAGGCCGACGACCTGGACGCGTTTTTGTCATTGCTGCCCAAGCGTGCGGGCACGCGTGCGCTGCGCCATGTGCTGGAGATTCGCGACCGCGATGCGGTGGATGCACCGCTGCTGGCGTTGGTGCGCCGCCACGGTGTGGCCACGGTATTCACCGATTCGCACGAGCATCCCTCGTTCGCGGATCTGTCCACCGATTTTGTCTATGCGCGTTTGATGCGCAGCCAGGCGCGCCTGCATGCGGGATATCCGGCGCCGGCATTGGCGCGCTGGGCTGAGCGCATCCAGGCCTGGCGAGGTGGCGACGACCCGGCCGATCTGCCGCATGTGGATGCATCGGCAGCGCCAGCACGTCAGCCACGCGAGGTCTTCGTGTTTTTCATCAGTGCGGCGAAGGAGCGCAACCCTGCGGCAGCGATGGCGTTGTTGAAAGAGCTATCGACACGTTAGAGCAGCTGGCAACACGATGGCGCAGCCGGCAGACGGTGCGCCCGGTGCCCGATGCGGCATGTACTGCGCGCACATACCGGTTTTGAGTGTGCCGTCCACGCCCGCCTGACGATTGCTTGCTACGTCTGCTTGGCCGCTCTTGGCCCCGCGCATGCGGCGCAATCGGCGATGCATGATGCGGCTGTGTTTGGGGTGCAGTGGCGATCACTGGGGTGGAGCACTCGATCGCGGCGTGATGTGCCAAATCGCTGGTTGACTCTACTTGCCGCGATGCGGGTGGGCGATGGCTGGCGACCGGCCGCGCGATGACTGCCCGGCAGTCACATTCGCCATTCCCTTAACCCGCCGCTGCGCCCCGCATCCGCCGCCCTTGCAACGCCGATCAACGCGTTTTCGGCGACAATGGCGCATGCCCACGACCGACCTGCGCAAGGCGCAACTGCAAATCCATTTCTGCGTGCTGCTTTGGGGCATCACCGCGATCCTGGGCAAACTGATCACGCTGCAGGCATTGCCGCTGGTGTGGTGGCGCATGTTGATCGTGGTGGTGGCGCTAGCCTTGTGGCCACGCGTGTGGTGCTCGGTTATTGCGGCATCGGCGCGCTGGTTGCCCTGCACTGGCTCACCTTCTACGACGCAATCAAGCTGGCCAATGCGTCGGTAGCGGCGACCTGCATCGCGCTGGCGCCGGTCTTTACGGCGGTGATCGAGCCGTGGGTGACCAAGCGCCCGTTCCGCCCGCGCGAGCTGCTGTTCGGGCTGGCCGTGTTGCCCGGCGTGGCGCTCGTCGTTGGCGGGGTGCCGGAGGGCATGCGGGCCGGCGTGGTGGTCGGCGCGATCTCGGCAGTCTTCGTCGGGTTATTCGGCTCGCTCAACAAACGCATGGTGGCGCATGCCGACCCGCTCACCGTCACCGCGCTGGAACTCGGCGCCGGCACGCTCACCTTGACCCTGCTCGCGCCGGCGATGCCGCTGCTGCTGCCGGCGTTGCACGGCGATCTACTGGTCGTGCCCAGCCTGCACGATGGCGTCTTGCTGCTGGCACTGTCACTGGCCTGCACCCTGCTGCCGTTCGCGCTGGCGCTGGTGGCACTGCGCCATCTCAGCGCCTATTCGGTGCAGCTGGTGACCAATCTCGAACCGGTCTACGCCATCGTGCTGGCGATCGCGCTGCTGGGCGAACAACGCGAACTCACCCTGCAGTTCTATCTCGGCGTGGCGATCATTCTTGGCGCAGTATTCCTGCATCCGGTGCTGGAGCGTCGGCGCAAGGTAGTGCATCCGGAATTGCTGGGAACGGCCGAAGCGAAAAACATCGTTGACTGACTTGCACGACGTGATGCGACAGCGCACGTCGCGCGCAGCAACTGTTACGTCTCAAAAGCCACGCTGCGGCTGATGCTCTAGCGCGGGGCGTGGGCGCTGCAGCGCTCGTCTTGAGCCGTTGCCAGGCCGGCGTGATCAGCAGGCGGACGACAGACACGCGGCGGCGCGGTCGGCGCGTCTGCCGGGTTTACCAGTCGGTGCGTTGCGGCAGCAGGCCGCGCAATTCCGCATCGCTGAGGTTGCGCCACTGCCCTGGCTTGAGCGCGGCCAGCTTGATGTTGTCGATGCGCACGCGGCGCAGTTGCGTGACCCGATAGCCAAACTCGGCGGCCATCAGGCGGATCTGCCGATTCAAGCCCTGCTCCAGCACGATGCGGAAGCCGAATTTGGCGATGCGCGCGGTGTGGCATGGCAGCGTGGTCTCGTTGTGGATACGCACGCCGCGCGCCATGCCACGCAGGAATTCGTCGGTGACCGGCTTGTTGACCGCCACCAGATATTCCTTCTTGTGGCGATTTTCCGCGCGCAGAATCTCGTTGACGATGTTGCCGTTGCTGGTCATCAGGATCAGCCCTTCGGACTCCTTGTCGAGCCGGCCGATCGGGAAGATGCGCTGCTCGTGGCCAACGAATTCGACGATATTGCCTTTGACCGAACTCTCGGTGGTGCAGGTGATGCCCACCGGCTTGTTGAGCGCGATGTAGACATGTTTGCGGCCACCGAGCTTCTTGGCCTCGCGCACGCGCAGCGGCTGGCCATCCACCAGCACGGTGTCTTCCTCGCCGACCACCGCGCCGGTGCCGGCGGGCACGCCATTGACGGTCACCCGCCGTTCGCCGATCAAGCGATCGGCCTGGCGGCGTGAGCAGAAGCCGGTTTCGGCTATGTATTTGTTGAGTCGCGTCGTCATCTGCCAATTATCGGCGATTTAGCGCAGGCCGTGCGCCATGCCAGCTGCCCAGACCGGCAATCGGCAATCGGCAATCGGCAATCGGCAGTTGGTACTCGCCAGATGGGTACACGCAGCGCCCGTCTGATGCTGCGTGCAGCCGCATGCTCAGACGCCTTATCCAGACACGGGCACCAGCTGCGGCGGGTGCAGCAGCTCTTCCAGCGGACAGGGACGATGCAGACTGAAGCCCTGCACCTGGCCTACGCCAGCGTCGCGCAGCCCGGGGATGTCGGCCTCCGATTCCACACCTTCGGCCACCACTTCAATGCCTAGCGCCAGCCCGACCTGGGCGATCGAGTGCACCGCCGCACGATCCACCGCATCGTGCGCGTAGTTGCGCACGAAGCCGCAGTCGATCTTCAACACGTCCACGGTGAATTGCTTGAGATAACCGAACGAGGCCATGCCGCTGCCGAAATCGTCCAGCGCCACGTGGCAGCCACGCGCACGCACGCTCTGCACGAAACGTTGCGCATGTTCCAGGTCGCCGATGACCGCGGTCTCGGTGATCTCCATGCACAGCTTCGGCACCAGGGCCGGGTAGCGTTCGAACAGGGCACAGACGAAGTCGAGAAAATCCGGTTGCGCGATCGATTGCGCAGACAGATTGACGTGGCACAGGTCCAGTATCGCCAGATGCATCGGGTTGGCCGACAGCTGCGCGCACAAGGATTCCAGCACATAGGTATCGACCATGCGCCCCAAGCCGTAACGCTCCACGGCCGGCAGGAATTCACCCGGACTCAGCACCCGCCCGTCGCTGGCACGCATACGCACCAGCACCTCGTACTGCAGCCGCCCCGGGTCGCTCAGCACCTGGATTTTCTGCGCGTACAACAGCAAGCGTTCTTCGGCGATGGCCAGTTGCACCGCACTGATCCAGCCACCGTCGTGGCGGCGCTGCGCCAGCGCCACATCGGTTTCGTTGAAGCAGCGAATGCGGTTGCGCCCTTCTTCCTTGGCCGCATGACAGGCCAGATCGGCAGCGGTCATCAAGCTATTGACGTCACTGGCGGACTGGCGAATCTCCACCACACCAAAACTGCAGCTCGGCGTCAGCGGTCGCCCGCCCTGATGGCTCCACGGTTGCCCGAGTACGGCGTGCATGCCCTCCAGCAAGGCGCGCGCCTGCGGCAAATCGGTATTGGCCAACAGGATGGCGAATTCATCGCCGCCCAGACGCCCCAGCCAGTCGCCGGGACGCAACTGCATGGTGATCACATCGGCAAAGTGGCACAGGAACTTGTCGCCGACTGCATGCCCGAAGGTGTCGTTGACCAGCTTGAAATAGTCCATGTCGACAAAGCACAGCGCATGGCACATCTGCGGCGATCGCGGCAGTTCGATCAGGAGCTGCAGCCGGCGCTCGATTTCATGCCGATTGATCAGCCCCGTCAGCGCATCGTGGCACGCATGGAAGGCCACTTGGTCGGCCAGGTCGTGCGCATGCGACACATCTTCGATCACCGCCAGCACCAGGGTCGGCTCTTCCGGCCCCGGCTCCACCAGCGATGCGCTCCAGCGGCCCCACATCACCCCACCGTCGGCGCGGACGAAGCGCTTCTCGCCGGACTGCAGCAGCTTGGGCCAATCGAGCATGCCGCGGCTGTCCAGCTTGATGTCTTCCGGGTGCATCACCTCGGCCAGCGTGCAGGCCTGCAGCTCTTCCGGCCGGTACAGCAGGATGTTGGCCATCGACGCGTTCGCATCGAGCACGTTGCCGCGCAGATCGAACTTGACCATGCCCAGCGCCGCCTGCTGAAACGCGGTGCGGAAGCGGCCTTCGTGCGACAGCAGGTAATCGCGGATGCGCCGCATGGCCAGCACGCAGGTGATCAGCACCAGCAGCAAGGTGACCAGGCTGCAGACCACCATCACATCGTGCAGCAGCCGCGCGCAGCGGGTCAGATAGCCCAGGAATTGGGAAGCATCGCGGCGCATGCGGCCATCCAGCACATGCAGCTCATCGCGCAGTGCCTGCAATGCGCGCGGGTCTGGCCGGGTGGCGGCCTGTACCGAGGCGGCACGATCGGCCAAGGCACTCAGTTGCAGGACGTCGCCGTCAGTGCGCTTCCACAGCGCGATGGCGTCGCCGAGATACGGAAACTGCTGCCCATAACGATACAGCCGCACCATATGCGGCATGTCCTCACGGGCATTGCGACCAGCGCCGAGACCAGCGTAGACCGCGTCCCAATCGATCACCGGTTGTTCGATCGCCACGCGCGCCGCACGATCGCCCAGCGGCACTTCCAGCACGCGGCAAGCGGATTGCAGATCGGCTGTATTGCCGCTGCCCAGGTAGCGCTCCATCCAGTACACCGATTCCTGCTGGGCGTTGGACCAATGGCTCTGGCCAACGATCCAGGCGGTGGCGCCGGATTGAATTTCGATCAGCAGCGCCGAGACCACCGCCATGCAGACGGCAATACCGATCAAGAGCGCTAGAGGAAGCGTCAGCCAGCCACGCACCAGTTGCATGATCTGTCCACCGCCGTTTGCCTGCGCCATCGCCGTCCGTCCTTCGCCGCCCCAGTGCGACTCAGGCGCCCAGTGGGCGCCCGAAGACAGTAACGGCCGCAACGGCCCAGTCTGTATGGCAATACCCGCTTGGCGTGATGCACATCGGGTTAGCAACGCTAACCAGGCCAGCCTGATCGCCGGCGCAGTGAGGCACCGTAACGCGTCACACGCTCGCTATGCGAATTTACGCATAGCGATACTAGGCAACCACACCGCCTGCAGGGTGACCCCGCAGGCGGTGCCGGCCACGCTTACTCGCCGCGCGGCTTCGGCGGGCCCTTGCGGTGCGGTGCGCCAGCGCGGTCCATCGGACGGACCGGGCCGTTCGAACGACCGGACGGCTTGCCGCCACGCGGGAAGCGCGGCTTGGCCGGCGACGCGGCTGCCTCGCCCTCTTCCAGCTTGCGCATGTTGAGCTGCTGACCGGACACCCAGACTTTCTTCAGGTGGGTGAGCAGTTCGCGCGGCATGTCGGCCGGCAGATCCAGGATCGAATAATCGTCCTGAATGTCGATCCGGCCGATATAGCGGCTTTCCAGCCCGGCTTCGTTGGCGATCGCGCCGACGATGTTGGCCGGCTTCACGCCATGGCTGTGGCCCACTTCGATGCGATAGCTCTCCATGCCCAATTCCGGCTCCCCACGCGGGGCGACCGGATCGCGACGCGGACGCTCGCCGCCGGCATCGTCGCCACGCGGCGGACGTGGGGCGCGCTCACCGTCGGCCCGCGGGCCGCGCTCGAACTTCGGCTCGAAGCGCGGGCGGTCGCCACGATCGGCACGCTGATGACGCTCGCGCGGCGCGGCGTCTTCGCGTGCGCCACGCACCGGCGGAGTCAGCAGGAACGGCGCATCGCCCTGCAGCAGCTTGGCCATCGCGGCGGCGATATCGATCGCCGGCACGTTGTTTTCGGCCTCATAGCGCTGCAGCAGATCGCGGTACATGTCGATCTGGCCGCCGGCCAGGGTCTCGGTGATACGGGTCATGAAACGCGCCACGCGCGTGTCGTTGACCGCATCCACGCTCGGCAGCTGCATCTCTTCGATCGGCTGACGGGTGGCGCGTTCGATCGAGCGCAGCATCCCCTTTTCGCGCAGCGTCACGAACAGGATCGCGTCGCCCGTGCGTCCGGCACGGCCGGTGCGGCCGATGCGATGCACATAGCTTTCGGTGTCGTACGGAATGTCGTAGTTCAGCACGTGGCTGATGCGCTCCACGTCCAGGCCGCGTGCGGCCACGTCGGTGGCGACCAGGATGTCCAGCTTGCCGTCCTTGAGCTGGGCAATGGTCTTCTCGCGCGCCGCCTGCTGCATGTCGCCATTGATGGCGGCCGCGGCCAGACCGCGCGCCTGCAGCTTCTGCGCCAGCTCTTCGGTGCCGGCCTTGGTGCGTGCGAAGATGATCATGCCGTCGAACGGCTCGACCTCGAGAATGCGGGTCAGCGCATCCAGCTTATGCAGCCCGCTCACCCACCAGTAGCGTTGGCGGATGTTGGCCGAAGTGGTGGTCTTGGCCGCGATGATGACTTCGGCCGGATCCTTCAGATAGGTCTGCGCGATGCGACGGATGGCCGGCGGCATGGTGGCCGAGAACAATGCCACCTGACGCTTTTCCGGCAACTTTTTCAGTACCGCTTCGACGTCGTCGATAAAGCCCATGCGCAGCATTTCGTCGGCTTCGTCCAGCACCAGCGTCTTGAGCTGGGACAGATCCAGCGTACCGCGGTCCAGGTGATCGATCACGCGGCCGGGGGTACCGACCACGACATGCACGCCGCGCTTGAGCGCACTCAGTTGCTGGGCATACGGCTGGCCGCCGTACACCGGCAGCACGCGGAAGCCCGGAATGGCTTCGGCATACTTCTGGAACGCCTCGGCGACCTGGATGGCCAGTTCGCGGGTCGGGGCCAGCACCAATGCCTGCGGCTTGACCTGGTTGAGATCGGCGTTGGACAGCACCGGCAGCGCGAACGCGGCGGTCTTGCCGGTGCCGGTCTGGGCCTGGCCGAGGACGTCACGGCCGGCGAGCAACGCGGGAATGGTGGCAGCCTGGATCGGCGACGGCGACTCGTAGCCGACATTGGCAACGGCCCTCATCACAGCGCCTGAGAGGCCGAGGTCTGCAAACAGCAGCGGCGCGGAAGATTCTTGGGTCATGGGTAACTCCGGAGGCGCCGCACGAAGCCGGCAGGCGCAAAGCCGGATAGTGTGCCTTCTCAGCCCCCCTGCTGTCGAAATTTTCGTTACAGACCATTCAGGTTGTGAGGAATTGCGCGTTCGCGCGAATCATCCTGCATGCCAATCCCCCTTACCTGCCCGGCCGGAGGCATGCCCCTGGACACAGACCTGCAGACCCACTTCAGCAGCCTGCTGTAGCAACACCGCGGCATCGTGCTGAAGGTGGCCGCCAGCTACTGCCACGACCGCGACGAACTGGCGCAGGAAATCGCCACGCACCTGTGGCGGGCATTTCCCGGCTACGACCCGGGTCGGCGTTTTCCACCTGGATGTATCGCATCGCCCTGAACGTGGCGATCAGCGATCTACGCGGCCGGCGAGCCGATCGCGCTGGATGCGGGATGGAGCGCATCGCAGATCCACAGGCGCACAACCCTGTCCGCGCGCAACAGGTGGCCGCGCTATATGCCTTCATCGCACACCAACCGCCGCTGGAACGCGCGCTGCTGTTGCTCTATCTGGACAAGCACAGCTACCGCGAAATCGGCGAAGTGCTCGGCATCAGCGAAACCAATGTCGCCACAAAACTCAGCCGCCTGAAAACCCGTATGCGCGGCGAACGTTGACCCACACCGATCCGCAACCGGAGCAAGACATGGAACTGGATGACATCGCCCTGGCCTGGCGTTCGCTGGAACAACGGCTGGACCAACAAACTGCACTCACCAGCCAACTGCTGGGTGATATGCGCAGCCACGCAGCACGTGCGCAACTGCGCCCGTTGTGGCTGAGCCAATCGGCGCAACTGCTGTGCGCCATCGCGCTGAGCGGCGTCATCGCCCACAGCTGGCTCCCGTTTGCCGATCAGGCGGCAGCCGTCGTCGGCGGAGTGCTGCTGCAAGTCTGGAGTGTTGCGCTGGCAGCTTCGGCGGTCCGTCAACTGTGGCTGTTGTCGCAACTGGATTTCGCCAGGCCCCTGTTACAGACACAGCGCGCGCTTGCACAGCTGCGGCGCTGGCGCACGCGCGTGGCGCCGTGGCTGGGCGTAGCGTTCTGGGTACTGTGGGTAGCGGTGGCAGACGCTGCGTGGCGGGCCTTCACCGGCCAGTCGTTGCCGACCGCCTGGATGCTGTGCAACGTGCTGGTCGGCGTGCTTGGCGGCATCGGCACCTGGTTAGGTTATCGGCGCCTGCAGCGCAGTGCCCCCCCCCCCCTGGCTGGAACGCCTCGATGCCGCACATGCCGGCCGCAGCGTCGCGCGTACCGAATCCCTGCTGGAACAGATCGCGCGTTTCCAGCGCGAGTAGGCGGATAATCCCTGCCTCACTGCGACCGAGCACACCATGCAATCCCTGGAATTCGACCTGGACGGCGACTACATCGCACTCAACCAGTTGCTCAAACTGGCCGGCATTGCCGACAGTGGCGGCCAGGGCAAGGCGATCGTCGCCAGCGGCGCGGTCAGCGTCGACGGCGTACAGGAGCTGCGCAAGACCGCCAAGATCCGCCCCGGTCAGCTGGTGCAGTTGGACGATGTGGAAATTCGCGTGCTGGCACTGGACCCGGATGCCGAGCCTGACGCATGAAGGTGGTGGAGATCAGTCAGCGCAACAACGCACCTTCGGCCGACGATCCAACCCACGACGTCTCCATTTTTTCGATCGCCATCGATTCGGACACGCCGTTCTGGCTGGAGCACTCCATCCGCGGCGGCCATGCCGAGCGAGGCGGATGCACGATGCTGGCCTTGCACGAACGGGATGCGTGGCGCGGCGACCGGCGTGCCGATGTGACCAAGGCCGGTTGCGCTGTGGGCGATTCCGAATTCTGGAAGAGGGCCTGCTTACCGACAAGACGCAGGCGGCAATCGATGCAATCCTGGCGCGGGTGCAAGCGTCGGGTCGAGCCTCATGCCTGGCGGCACTGCTGCATCAAATGCCCAGCAGTGCGCGCACCAGTTTGACGATGCCCCAGAACGACACCACCCAGATGGCGCTACGCAGGTACGGAATCCCCGCGGCATACACCGGCACATAGGCCACGCGCGCCCATAGGTAGAGCTGCACGGCGAGTGCTGTTTCTGCACTGCTGCGCCCCGCGACGTTCACTGCCAGCACGGCAGCAGCGAAGATCGGAAAGGTTTCAAGATAGTTGCCGAACGCACGGTCCAACCGCGCGGCCACGCCGGTAAGCGGCTTGGCCGCGCCATCGCGTGCGCTGGCATTCCACTTGGCGCCGCGCTGGGCGGTCATGCTGGCCGAGGCAGCCAGCAATTGCACCAACCCCAGCACCATCGCCCAGCCCAGCATCTGCAGTTCGATCGTCAGTTGCATACGTTTCTCCCGGCCGATGGAACCATCACTTCACCGCCGGGCGCAGGCTGTAACCGGCCAACCGCCAGGTCTTGTCTTCGTCCAGACGGAACGACACCAACTCGCGCACCGGCTGCTGCGCCTTGGCAAAGCGGGTCGGGAAGCTGACGTTGACATACAGGCCTTCGGGCACCTGCGCGCCGGGGCCGTACTTGACCCGCGTCACCGAGCCCTGCCCGCGTCCGACCACCGCACCCAGCCGCGCGCGTTCGGTGCCGATCTGGCTGACGAAGACATCGCGCTTGACGGCGGTCTTGGCCACTTTGGACGCGCCATCCCACAAGGAAGCGACCTGGTTGCCGTCCACCATCTGCGCCACGCGCAGGGCCGCCTGGGTCATTTCGGTGTTCTGCTTGGTCAGCTGCGCTTGCTGCGCGGGGGTGAGCGCCGGCTGGCCTGCGGGCGCCGCAGGTGCCGGCCGCGCCGCCGGGCTAGCGGTGCGACTGGCGGCCTGCGGCTGTTGAGCGAACGCCAGCACTGGAGCCAGTGCCAACGCGATAACCAGACGAGAACGAGGCATGGGACGAGGACCTTGTCAGGATCGGGTGGAAAGGAGAGGCACTGCACACCTTGCGGTACGTAGCGCAGTCTAGGGTGCGCCCTGCGCAACACAAGTCCCGCGTGCAGGGCGGGATGGCGCGGAAGGCAAACCATGGCGAGCGGTGACGAGGAGCTGGTGAACGATGTGCTCATCGACAGTACAAGCGGCGAGCATGGAACCCCGGCGACAGCGACACGCATTGGCGGTCACCAAATCTGGCCGCGGCCGCTTTCGTCTTTTTTTGGAGTCGCCCAGACGCTGCGGATGGCAGCGTCAATTGGATGCGGACGCACGCGTGGCAATGTAGTGGAAGCACCTCGCGCCGATCCCGAGGAAGGCCACGCCACCGTCGGCAACCACACCGCCGCGCCCTCATCGAATTTAGACCTCGCCTCCGGGAGCCGGCGGCACGGCCGCCACACCACGCGGCCGCCACAGGCGCCAACTGACCCAGAAGCCACGCGCAATCGCGGCAATCAGCGCTACCAGACTCAGCCACGTTGCCACCGTTGCTGGCCATTGTTCATGCATGGCGGCAGCGGCCAGACGCAGCACCTCGGCGACACCGAAGCCGACCAGCACCAACAGGGCCGACGGTAGATAGGCCAGTAACACCCCCTTGGTCTTGCCTCGCATACGCCCCCACCGGCTCGGTTGTGATGCAGCGACGATAGGCAGCGTGCAGTGCGATACGCGTGAAGCCCGTCACTGCATTCAGCCTTCAGGGTGGGTCGCCGACGGCGGGTCGGCCTGGGCGGCATCCTGCGCTGGCGCGGTAGCGGGCGCACCAGTGCCTGCGGCAGCGTTCTGGGCCTCGCCGGTCTGCGCTTGGTCGCCGTGCGCCTGGCCAGTTTGCGCCTGGCCGTTCTCCGCCTCACCAGGCTGCGTTTCGACCGTCGGGCTGGCCGGCGGCAGGGCAGCCGCATCGGTTTCGGCCAGCGGACTTTCTTCCGGGCAGGTCGCATCCGGAAAGCCGAAACGCTGCTTCAACGCCAACCCGCAGGCACTGACTGCGTCCAAGTCCGCACCCTCACCCTTGCACTTCTGATCGAAGGCGACCAAAACGCGTCCTTGCGCCGCACGTGCGCATCTGGCGGATGCGTTCCAGATCGTCCTGCACCGCGTTGGTGCCATCCAGGCCGTATTCGCGCAGTTCTTCCATCGTGCGCAGGCGCAGGCTGCGGTTGGGCACCGTCAGCATCAGGTCGGCCACCGCCACTACCACGCCGTTGCGCTCCAGATAATCCTTGGCGTTGCCATAGACCTCGCGCAATTGGCGATTGAACTCGGCGCGCGAGGTGGCCTTGGAGCTGATCCGCATCATGCGGTGGATGCCGACCTTGCCGGCGACCAGACGGTTGTCGCCAGCCGCCAGCACGAACACACACGCGCTATGGGAGATCGAGCCTTCGCGCATCCAGATGGTCCAGGTGGATGCACCGATGGTGTCGCCGGCGCGGATCGCCGCCTCCACCTGACCGCCGCTGGAATCCAGATCCAGGAAGCGATGCGGCAACTTCCATTGCTCGGCCACCGAGGCCAGGCGCCAGACCAGCGCCGCAAACCCGGCGTTGATCTTGCCGGCGTCACGCACCCGCACCAGCCCGGTCTCGCGGCATGGCGCCAGCGCCGCTTCCACGCTGGCCCGGTCCAATGCCGGCAGCAGTGTGCCGTCGCCGGCCTCGCGGCTGTCATCGGTCGCGCAGCTGATCCAGGCCTGGCCCGATTCCAACTCCGCCTGCGGCCATCCCGCCTTGCCGGACTGCGCACGCGGGCGCGGTATGGGGTCGGGCGTATCCACCGACACCATATGGTCGCCATCACCCGCCTGCCCTGCACCACTCTGCTGCGCAACCGCTGCATCGGCGGAGATCGCCGAACGATCGCAAGCGGCTAGCACCAGCACGCAGGCAAGTGAGAGGCAAACCGATTTCAACACGATGGGGGGCACGGACCACGACGGAGATCGCCCGCAGTCCATGGCTGAATGGGCGGATGGGTTGACCCGGCCATGACGCGCAGGCCCGCCGCACCCCTGTCCGAAAACGGCCAGCCGGTGCGCGGGCAAGCGCATAGACTGGCGCCATGCAGATCGCGACGCCCGACCGAACCCAATGCGACCGTGCCCGCCTGGCGCGCGATGCACGTTTCGACGGGTTGTTTTTGACCGCCGTGCGCAGCACCGGCATCTATTGCCGCCCGGTGTGTCCGGCACCGCCGCCGAAGCCGGCCAATGTCAGCGACTACCCCACTGCCGCGGCGGCCAGCGCGGCCGGATACCGCCCGTGTCTGCGCTGCCGGCCGGAGCTGTCGCCGCAGGCGCAGCAGCATCTGGGCGAAGAAAGCGTGCAGCGCGCACTGGCGATGATTGCCGACGGCGCGCTGCAGGAGCAGCCGGTGCAGACGCTGTCCGATGCGGTGGGCTTGAGCGCGCGCCAGCTGCAGCAGCAATTCGTGCAACAGTTGGGTGCCACGCCGATCCAGGTGCACGGGACGCATCGGCTGCTGCTGGCCAAGCAATTACTCACCGAAACCGCACTGCCGGTCACCGAGGTGGCGCTCGCAGCAGGCTTCAACAGCTTGCGGCGGTTCAATGCGGCCTTCCTGCAGGGCTGCGGCATGCCGCCTTCTGCACTGCGCAAGCAGCGTGCCGAGGTGCCGGGCGGCGAGCTCACACTGCGCCTGGGCTATCGCCCGCCACTGGATCTGCCGGCGATGCTGGCCTTCTTGCAGCGCCGTGCGATCCCGGGGATCGAGCAGGTCGATGCCAGCGGCGACCGTCGCGTGACCGGCCCGCCGGGCAAGGCCAGCGTGATCGGCGTCAGCGCGGCGCCGCAGCGCGCGGAACTCCTGCTGCGCATCGGGGCGACCGACCCACGCCAGATTCCGCAGAGCGGGCGGCGCGTGCGACGGCTGTTCGATCTGGATGCGGACTTGCAAGCCGTGCCCGCGACGCTTGCGCCCGACCCACTGCTGGCCGAGGCAATCGCACGCCGACCAGGCCTGCGCGTGCCCGGTGGTTGGGACGGCTTCGAGGTGGCGGTACGTGCGGTGCTGGGCCAGCAGATCAGTGCCGCCGGCGCGGCGACCTTGGCGGCGCGGCTGGTGGACCCTCATGGCGGCCATCATACCGACATGCCACCTGGACTGGATCGCAGTTTCCCCACGCCCGACCAGCTGGCCGACGCGCCACTGGAACAACTCGGGCTACCGCGTGCGGGCGCCGCCACGCTGCGTGCGCTGGCATCGGCTTGCGCACAAGGCCAGCTGCACTGCGGTGCCGGGCAGCGTCTGCCCGACTTCCTCGCCGCCTGCACCGCGCTACCCGGAATCGGGCCGTGGACCGCGCATTACCTGGCCATGCGTGCGTTGTCGCATCCCGATGCGTTTCCGGCTGGCGATTTGATCCTGCAGCAGGTGCTCGGCGCCCCCGAGCGCCTGAGCGCGCGCGCCACCGATGCACGTTCGCAAGCGTGGCGACCGTGGCGCGCCTTCGCCGTGCTGCACCTGTGGCATCTGGCCAACGACCGTAAGGACACCCGCGCATGAGCACATTGCACTACGACACCTTTCCCTCGCCGATCGGCGCGCTCAGCGTGGCCGCCGACGACACCGGCGTGCACCACATCCTGTTCGCGCAGAACCGCTACGACGCCATCGGCCGTGCGCGCTGGTTGCACGATCCTGATGCGCCGCTGGTGCGCGCAGCACGCGAACAGTTGCTCGATTACCTGCATGGCGGGCGAGGCAGTTTCGATCTGCCGCTGGCGCCGATCGGCACACCGTTTCAGCTCAGCGTCTGGCGCACGCTGGCGCAGATTCCGTTCGGGCAGACCTGGAGCTATGCGCAACTTGCGCAGGCGGTCGGCAAGCCGACCGCGAACCGCGCAGTGGGTGCGGCCAACGGGCGCAATCCGCTGCCGATCGTGCTGCCCTGCCATCGCGTGATCGGCGCCAATGGCGCATTGACCGGCTTCGGCGGCGGGCTGCCGACCAAGCAGGCGTTGTTGCAGCTGGAAGGCTGGTCGCCGCGTGGTGGTGCGCGCGCCGACGATCTGTTCGCCCCTGCATCCGCACTACGCACTGGCTGACTGAGGGAACCTGTGAACAACTGGTTCGCTAACTTCCGATCAGTAGCTGGGGCAGTCTCCATAACTCGCAAGTCATTGATTTGCAGCATGAGCGACCGCAGCGATCAAGCGAAATCCCACGTCCGCTCGTGTTGCAGACCTTCCCATCAATGCGTCTCCACAGTGCCAAGAATACTGCTTGGACCACGCAAAGAATGGAAAGTCACATGCGGGACATCACACTAGCGGCGTCATCGCTGCGCCGTAAACTCACGCCATGATCGACCGACGTTTTGGAGTTGCCGTAGCGGCGCTTGCCCTGCTTGCGGCCTGTAGCAGCCCGCCTTCTTCGCGCAGCGCGCCCACGCAGTTGCCAACTGCAGCGGCGAACACCGCATCGGCCAGCACACCGCACACCTTATTGTTGTTCTCCATCGACGGCCTGCGCGCGGACATGGTCGATCGCGGCATCGCGCCGAACCTGTCGCAACTGGCGCATGAAGGCGTGCGTGCGCGCTGGATGACGCCCTCGTATCCATCGCTGACGTTTCCCAATCACTACACCCTGGTCACCGCCCTGCGCCCGGATCACCACGGCATCGTGCACAACAGCATGCGCGACCCGACGCTTGGGGGTTTCTGGTTGCGCACCTCCGAGGCGGTGGGCGATGCGCGCTGGTGGGGCGGCGAACCGGTGTGGGTGGGCGTGGAAAATACCGGCCAGCATGCGGCAACCTGGTCCTGGCCAGGCAGCCAGGCGGCGAGGCGGCGATCAAGGGCGTACGCCCGTCGCAGTGGCGCCATTACCAAAAAGGCATGCGCCTGGACACGCGCGTGGACGCGGTGCGGGGCTGGCTGAAAACCGACGGTACCCAGCGCAATCGCCTGGTCACGCTGTACTTCGAACGCGTGGACGAAGCCGGCCAGGACCACGGCCTGGAATCGCGCGAATACGCCGACGCCGTGCGCGCGGTGGATGCGGCCATCGGCCGGCTACTGACAGGCATGCAACGCGATGGCACGCCTGCGCGCATCAACATCATCGTGGTCTCCGACCATGGCAGGGCCGAGGTTGCGCCCGGGCATGCGATCAGCGTGGAAGACATCGCGCCGCCGCAGATCGCCACCGCAATCATCGATGGCCAGGTGATCGGTTTGGAGCCACTGCCCGGGCAACAGGCCGCTGCCGAGGCCAGCCTGCCTGGCGCGCACGCGCACTGCGACCGCTGGCGCAAGGCAGAGCTGCCAGCGCGCCGGCATTACGGCCGCCACCCGCGGATTCCGCCGGTCGTGTGCCCGATGCATGAAGGCTGGGATGCGCTGTTTCCGAACAAGCTCGCCAAACGCGCGCAGGAAGACACGCGCGGCTCGCATGGCTTCGATCCGGGGTTGCCGTCGATGCGCGCGGTAGTCCTGGCACAAGGCCCGGACCTGGCGCAGGGCAAGACACTGCCGGGCTTGGACAACGTGGATGTCTATGCACGCATGACCCGGCTGCCGGGCATTCCGGCCGCACCCAACGATGGCAATCCGGCGACCTTGCTGCCGGCCTTGCGCGTGCCGCCGGCGGCCAGGCCAGAGTAGACGCGCCAGGCACCTTCGGCAGCGCTGACGAACCGGCATGATCGCGCAGCGTAGGCAGCGATCTAGACACTTGAAGACGCCATTCCATGGCGTCGCGAGATAGCAAATACCGGCAACAGCGCGGGCATGTGGAGCGTTGAAGACACGGCTGCCGCCAGGCAGTGCGACAATCGCGGGATGTCTGGTTCAAATCCCCCGCCGCGTCGCTCGCGGCCGCTGTTGTCCAGCGAAGGCTGGCGTCGTCGTGCTGCTCTATGGGGCGGCGCAATTGCAGTGGCGCTGGTGGCGATCGTGTTCGCCAAGGCCAGCGATGCGGCCTTCCATCTGTTTCAACGCATCACAGCGCATTCGATCTGGTGGGCATTTCTGCTGACGCCGGGCATCTTCGCCCTGCTTGCCTGGCTCACCTCCGGTGCGCTGCGGCCAACGCGCGGCAGCGGCATCCCGCAAGTGATTGCCGCGCTGGAGCACCCCGACCCGGCCTTTCGCGACAGCAACCTCTCGTTGCGCGTCTCGGTCGGCAAGCTCGCGCTGACCACCTTGTCGCTGCTCGGCGGCGCATCGGTGGGGCGCGAAGGGCCCACCGTGCACGTCGGTGCCAGCCTGATGCATGTGTTCGGGCGCTGGTTCGGTTTTCGCGAACCGCGCGAGCTCTCGCACTTTCTGCTCGCCGGTGGCGCTGCCGGTATCGCAGCGGCCTTCAATACACCGCTAGCCGGCGTGGTGTTTGCGATCGAAGAACTGAGCGGGCGCTTCGAGCACCGCTTCTCCGGCACCTTGCTCACCGCGGTGATCGTCGGTGGCGTGGTGTCGTTGGGCCTGCTGGGTAATTACACCTATTTCGGCAAGGTAGCTGTCGCCTTACCGCTGGGCCAGGCATGGCTGGCAATCGCATTGTGCGGCAGCGTGGCCGGGTTGCTCGGTGGGGTATTCGCGCGGCTGGTGCTGGCCAGCGTCGGCGGCAAACCACGCTGGTTGGGCGCGCTACGTCAGCGGCATCCGGTGCTGCTGGCTGCGCTGTGCGGCCTCGCCCTGGTCGGTCTTGCGCTGGTGTTCGGGCAAGGCGCCTTCGGCACCGGCTACGAGCAGGCGCGCAGTCTGGTGCAGGGGCACGCGGTCGTCGGCCATGAGTTCGGCATGATGAAACTCATCGCCAATCTGGTCTCGTATCTGGCCGGCATTCCGGGCGGTCTGTTTTCACCGGCGCTGGCAGTGGGTGCCGGCATCGGTCACAACCTGTCGGTACTGATGCCCAGCGTGGACCCGCGCACCTTCGTGCTGCTGGGCATGTGCGCGTATCTCACCGGCGTGACCCAGGCGCCGCTGACCTCGGCTATCATCTCGCTGGAACTGACCGACACCAGCCAGATGCTGCTGCCGATCCTGGCCACCGTACTGATCGCGCGCGCAGTCTCCGGGCTGGTCTGCAAGACGCCGATCTACCGCGGCCTGGCAGAGCAGTTGTTGACCGTGCAGGCGCCTGCTGGTCCCGCTGCAGAGCGCGCGTCGACGTCGCGGCTCCAGACCTTGGCCGGAAACAGCGGCGAGGACAACGCTCCCCCACGAACATAGGCTGCCGCACTGCTCGCCAGTGGTGCAGCGCAGTAGATCCCCTCTTCATCGTGCTGCTTCCCGAGGTTATGTATGCGTGCAATGCACTTCGAGCGTTTTGAACAGGTCCCGGAAATTCTGCAGCTCCCCGACCCGCCCCCAAGCGATGACGGCGTGGTGATCAAAGTGGCAGCCACAGGCATCTGCCGCAGCGATTGGCACGGCTGGATGGGGCACGATCCGGACATCGCATTGCCGCACGTGCCGGGACACGAGTTCGCCGGCGAAGTGGTCGCCATGGGAAAACGCATATCGGGCTTTGCGATCGGCACCCGGGTCACCGTGCCGTTCGTGTCCGGGTGCGGGCGCTGTGTGCAGTGCCATGGCGGCAATCAGCAAGTATGCTCGAACCAGTTCCAGCCCGGCTTCACCGCATGGGGATCGTTCGCCGAGTATGTCGCGATCGATTTTGCCGAGACAAATCTGGTCAGACTGCCGGAGAGCATCGACGATGCGACGGCGGCAAGCCTGGGATGCCGGTTTGCCACCTCGTTTCGGGCGGTGGTCGATCAGGCCAGAACCGGCCCTGGCGAATGGGTCGTGGTCCATGGCTGCGGCGGCGTCGGGCTTTCGGCAGTGATGATCGCAGCGGCACTGGGGGCGCAGGTGATTGCGGTGGACATCTTCGACGACAAGCTGGCGTTCGCCGTCGAATGCGGCGCGGTCGCAACGGTCAACGCGTCGAAAGCGGCCAACACGGTGGAGGCGATTCGCGAGATCACCAAGGGAGGCGCGCACGTTTCCATCGATGCGCTCGGCAGCCCGACGACCTGTTTCAACTCCATCAGCAACCTGCGACGGCGCGGCCGTCATGTCCAGGTGGGACTGATGCTGGGCGAACACGCCACGCCCAGGATCCCGATGGCGCAGGTGATTGGCCACGAACTGGAGATCTACGGCAGCCACGGGATGCAGGCATGGCGGTACGATGCCATGTTGGCGATGATCCAGGCCGGGAAGATCGCACCACAACGGCTCATCGGCAGAAGGGTGTGCCTGGACGAGGCCATTGCGGTGCTGATTGGCATGGACGCTACGCGCGACCTCGGCATCAGCGTCATCGATCGCTTCTAGCGCGTATCGCCGCCGGCATCGCGCACACATGGGGCGCACATTGATGGGCCGGCCGGGAGCGTAAATCACCGGTCTGCAAAACAAAAAACGCGGCGCAAGCGCCGCGTTTTGGTGTCGCGAAGCGAGCCGGGATCAGCTGGCCTTGGCGACGGTCTTCTTGGCGACGGCCTTCTTGACCGGAGCCTTGACCACGCCCTTCTTGGCAACCGGGGCAGCTGCACCCACGACAACCTTGCTCGCCGCGTGCGAACGCGAATTGCCGTAGCTGGCGTTGTAGCGCTTGCCCTTGGCGGTCTTACGGTCACCCTTACCCATTTCGTCGACTCCTGAATGTGAATACAAATTCCCGTGCTGGCACAGGTCTGGCGAGGTTTCACCGGCAGCGCCCTCGCACAAGGCCGGCAAGCCTACCACGGCGGCTCCGGCCAGCGTAGCCAGGCAGCGCCCGACTGACCTTGCAGAGCGATCTGACTCAGGCGCAGTGCGCGCAGTGGCGAACTGGCATCGGGCAGCATGCAAGCCGCCGATCAACCCGAACGTGCGAGTGGCAGAGGCCGATTCCGGCTGCCATCCGCATTGGCCCGGAGGCTACGCAGCCGCCTTGCCAGCGGTTCTTAGTGCGCGCAGCTGGCGTCATGGACATGCCCATGATTCAGGCGCAAATTGACCAAGTGCGCGATGCCGACCAGGGCGCCGCCCAGCGTCATCACCACCGCATGCGGCACCACCGAATGATGCAGCGGGTCGTACAACAGGCCGACCCATAGCAGCGCCAGGCCGGGCAGCAGCAATGCCAGCGCATGCAGCGCTTTGTGCCGGCGATACCCGAGCACCAGGCTGAAAAGGCCCAGCAGCGTCACGAACACCACGATGGCCAGTTCCACCCCATCGCCCAGCCAGAACGACAGGCCCAACGAGGGCGCCAGGGCCAGCACCAGCGGCAATACCGCGCAGTGCAAGGCGCACAGCAGCGACCCGGTCGCACCGAAGCGGTCGAGAAGATGACGAAGGGTCGGTGGAGGCATGAGGTCCAGCAGGTGCTCGCGGCGATGTGGAATAATATAACGTTTTACTGTTTCAGCCCTGCATCATTGCATCGCGCAGCCGTGCAGGCCTTCGCCGCCGGCGCAGCAGGCAAGCTGCGCCTGCCACTGATACACGGTAACAATTACAGAGTCCCGCCTATCATGCCTGCACGTTTCGATGCCTCGTTCCGTCGCTCTCGCTGGCGCTGACCAGTCTGTTGACCCCTGCCCTGGCCATGGCCGAGGACGCTCCGGTCGTTGCAGATGCACAGACCCCGCCCAGCTCGGACACGCGCCACGCTGCCAGCCCATCCAGCGGCCGGCACATCAAGGATCTGGACAAGGTGGTGGTCACCGCCAGCCCGCTGCGCGCTGCGGCCGGTGAGTTGAGCCGCCCGCCCGGTGGAAGTGCGGGCCGGTGAACGTCTGGACGAGGTGCGCAGTTCGAGCCTGGACGAAACCGTAGCGAGCCTGCCCGGCGTGCAGAGTTCCAACTTCGGCCCCGGCGTCGGCAGGCCGATCATCCGCGGCCTGGACGGCCCGCGCGTGGCGGTGTTGCGCGACGGCCTGTCCACCCAGGACGTGTCCACCGTCAGCCAGGACAATTCCCCGGCAATCGAGCCATTCCTGGCCAATCAGATCGACGTGCTGAAGGGTCCGTCGACATTGCTGTACGGCTCCGGCGCCAGCGGCGGCGTGGTCAACGTGGTCGACGGGCGCATCGCTGAAACGCCGGTGGACGGCTTCAGCGGGCGCGCCGAAGTGCGCGTCGACGGCGACGACAAGGACGGCAACAAGGACGGCAACACCGACATGTTCCGCGTCGACGCCGGCAACGGTAGCGGGCTGTCGATCCATGCCGATGGCGTGTATCGCAACCAGAACGACTACGACACGCCGAAGGGCCGTCAGCTCAATAGTTGGGTTGATTCCAAGGTGGGCTCGATCGGTGCGTCGCTGTCGGGCGACTGGGGATTTGTCGGCCTGTCGGCGTCGCGCTTCCGCGACAACTACGGCAACCCCGGCGAGCCGGGCGACCCGTCCATCGGCGAGCGCGGTGTTTCGCTGAAACTGCAGCAGGACCGCTACGACCTCAAGGGCGGGCTGACCGATCCGTGGGGCGAAGGCAGCGCGCTGCGTTACAGCGTCGGCCACACCGATTACGCACTTACCGAATTCGAAGGCGCCGAAGTCGGCACCGTGTTCACCAAGCGGGCCAACGAAGGCCGCGTGAAAGCCTCGCTTACGTTTGGCGGCGGCTGGCAGACCGCATTCGGCCTGCTGGGCAGCGACAGCACCTTCCAGGCGATCGGTGAAGAATCCTTTGTGCCCAAGACCGATACGCGCTCGCTCGGCGCATTCGCCGTGGCACGCAACAATTGGGAGCGCGTCACCGCCGAATTCGGTGCGCGCGTGGACACGGTCAAGTACCAGACCGATATCGGCGTAGACCGCGATTTCACCCCGACCAGTTTCTCGGCCAGCGGCGGTTTCCGCTTCAACGAACAATGGCGTCTGACCGCAAATCTCGATCACGCCGAACGTGCGCCTGCCGAAGAAGAACTGTTCGCCAACGGCCCGCACATCGCCACGCTCACCTTCGAAATCGGCGGCGCCGATCTGCAGACCGAGAAAGCCAATCAGGCCGAGCTGGGATTGAATTTCCAGAACGCATGGGTGGATGCCAAGGTGGCGGCGTACTACAACCGCTACAACGACTTCATCTATATCGTCGACACCGGCGGCCAGTGGTTCAACGAAGAAGACAACGACTTCCTGCCGATCCGCCAATGGACGCAGGCCGATGCGACCTTCCACGGCTTCGAGGGCGAGGCCACCTTTCATCTGGCCAACAACGATAACGGCGCGTGGGACCTGCGCGTCTTCGGCGACACTGTGCGCGCGCGTCTGAACGATGGCGGCAACCTGCCGCGTATCGCACCGGGGCGTTTCGGCGCGCAGCTGCGCTGGAATGCCCAACAGTGGCGCGCATCGCTCGGTGCCACCCGCACCATGAAGCAGGACAAGGTGGCAGTGAACGAAACACCGACCGACGGCTATACCTTCGTCGATGCGCATCTGGCGTATCACGTGGATCGCGGCAGCACTGCGTGGGAAGTGTTTCTGGACGGCAACAACCTGACCAATCAGGACGCACGCGTGCATACCTTCTTCCTGAAGGATGACGTGATGCTGCCTGGCCGCAACGCCTCGTTCGGCGTGCGCTTGTTCTTCTGACAGCGGACTCTCTCCCCGCTGACTGGAAGCGAGGCCGCCTTCGGGCGGCCTTTTCATGCGCGTTGCGAGCATAGCAGCGTGTGCTTCCTCGCTGCTGCATGAGATCTGCAGACCCGCTCGTCGCTGCGTGCGTCAGCCGATGCACAGGATGTGATCGCCGCCACAGCCAGGCAAACATCGTCGTACCGTCATCATGAAAGTGCAGACCGCGGCTGCTGCGTCGCACAACAGGCTGTGGTGCATCTAGGGTTAAAACTTCATGAGCACTGCGCTGACAGGGGGCGCAAGCGACGCGATGGCGCGGGCGGGCGCGTGCACGCGCTGCCGATGCCTGCGCACCACCGCGTGGCTTGGCGGCGTTCTTGCATTTAAGACAAGGAGCCTTGCGCATGCGTTTTTCATCATCCTGCTACGCCCTCTCGCTCGCCGTCGCTGCCGTGCTGCTGGCACCGGATGGCCGCACGCAGACCGTCACGCCTGCATCGGGCAATCAGGACGCCACCACGCTGGATGCGGTCATCGTCAGTGGTACCGCGCGCTTCAAAGGCCTGGCCAAACGCGACGCCAGTTTTTCGATCACCACGGCCAGCCCCGAGCAGATCCAACAAGCGGTGCCGCAGAGCACCGCAGATCTGCTCAAGATCGTGCCCGGCGTGTGGGCCGAGCCCAGCGGTGGCGGCACCGGCGCCAACATCTTCGTGCGTGGCATGCCCTCCGAAGGCGATGCGCCGTTCGTGACCATGCAACTGGATGGCTCGCCGCTGTTCCCGCCGCCGACCTTGTCGTTCCTGGAGAATTCCACGCTGTTCCGCGTCGACGATACGGTCGAACGCATGGAAGTGCTGCGTGGTGGCTCCAGCCCCATCTTCTCCAACGGCCAGCCTGGCTTGACCGTCAATTTCATCCAGAAAAAAGGCCAGGATGCACCCGAAGGCAGCGTGCGCCTGACCGGCGGCAACACTGCATTGCGCCGCATCGATGTGTTCAACAGCGGGCCGATGGGCAATGGCTGGTACTACAGCGTGGGCGGTTTTTTTCGCGACACCGACGGCGTGCGCGACCCGCAGTTCTCCGCCGACAAGGGCGGCCAGTTCAGCGCCACCTTGAGCAAGCGCTGGGACAGCGGCGAGCTGTCGCTCTATGCGCGCCACACCGACGATAACAACGCCTTCTACACCGCGATTCCGTTGCTCTCGCGCAACAACGGCAACGCTCTTTCCAGCTTTCCCGGCTTGAACGCGCAAACCGGCACCCTGCTCGGCCGCGACTTCCGCACTGTGGATCTTCTCGTCGGTCCCAATGGCCAGACGCTGCGACGCGATCTGGCCGATGGCCGCGGCGTCGACATCGACGTGTTCGGCGGCGAATGGAACTGGGAGCGCGGCGGCTGGACCGTGGCCGACCGCTTCAACGTGATGAACGGCAGCGCGCCAACCTACGCGCTATTTACCGGCGATGCGCCACAACGCCTGGGCGATTTCATCGCCGGCTACGGCAGCAGCGGTAGCGCCAGCTACACCAATGGAGGAGGCGCGGTGGATGCGAATCAGCAGGTGCTCGAAGCCGGTTGGTGGTCGGTGGACAAACGCCTGAATTCCTTGACCAACGATCTGCGCCTGAGCCGCGAGTTGTTTGCCGGCAACACGCTGACCGTAGGTGCGTATGACGCCAAGTATTCCTCTGCCGACACCTGGTACCTGGGCAACACCCTGTTGCTGACCGCGCAAAACAACGCACGCCGCATCGATGTGGCATTGGACGATGGCCGGCAGCCCACGCGCCAGGGTTTCACCAGCACTGCCTTCTTCAACCTGCGCGCCAAGTACAACGGCGAAAACATCGCCGCATTCGTTGCCGACGAGTGGGAGCTGAGCGAGCGTCTGCGCCTGGACCTGGGCGCGCGCTACGAGTGCCAGAGCGTCACCGGCGATGTGCACGACACCGCCACTGTGGATCTGGATGGCAACCCGGCCACGCTATACGACAACGCCACCTCGCTGGCGCTTGCGACCACGCGGCGCATCGATCAAGACGATGAAGCGTTCTCGTGGACGGCCGGCGTGAACTTCACGCTCGATCGGAACAACAGCCTGTTTGTGCGGGTCAACTCCGGGGTGAAGTTTCCCGGCTTCGACAACCTGCGCGATGGCCAGAACCGCGTGCAGGACGTGGATCAATACGAGCTTGGCGTGAAGTCCGGCACCAGTGCCTACGACCTGTATCTCACCGCGTTCTACAACACCTTTAAAAATTCGCCATTCCAGGCATTTCTGGCCAATGGCCAGAACTTCACCGCGGTCGGCGATTCGCGCGCACGCGGCCTGGAAGTCGAAGGCGCGATTCGGCCATTGGGCGGGTTCGAACTGGCTGGCACCGGGGTGTGGCTGGATGCGAAATACCGCAACTATCGCGAGTTCACCGGCAACCAGGTGATGCGCCAGCCCAAGCGCCAGTTCCGCATCACGCCCAGCTATTACTGGATGCTACCGTTCGGCGATCTCAAGGTGTTTGCCACCTATTCGTACATCGGCGAGCGCTTCGCGGATCTGGCCAACAGCCAGCGCCTGCCCTCGTACGACATGCTGGAGCTGGGCGCCAACCTGCATGTGGGCGAACACTGGGAAGTCACCGCCAGCGGCAGCAACGTCACCGACACGCTGGGCCTGACCGAAGGCAACGTGCGCGTGCCTGGTGCGGCCACCGGTGGTCTCTTCATGGGCCGGCCGATTGCCGGGCGGCAGTACCAGATGTCGGTGGCGTACCGCTGGTAGATCGGCGCAGCACAGAGCCGCGCAGCAGTGGAGACTGCTGCGCGGAATCATGCGAACGACAGTGCGCCGTTTCATGGCGTCGCGGTGTCGGCGCATGCCACGGCTGGCGGTCGCCATTGCAAACGCTGCCTGGCAACGACGCCGGCATCTTCCCCATGCGCGGCATGCGATGGAAATAGCGAGACGCACGCACCGCATGCGAAAGAACGCGGCGCATCGTGATGGGTTATTTCAATGGCGAATTCAACTCTGATTCGCAACGCTTTTGAGGACCTCCTCGGAGAAGACTTCGAGGGGCGTTTTGAATCCAAGTATCTTGCGCGGACGATTGTAGAGCCGCTGCTCGATCCATCGCAGGTGCGCATCGGTGATGGTGCTGACATCGGTCTGCCGTGGCAAGTATTGGCGTGTCAATCCGTTGGCATTCTCGTTGCTGCC
Organism: Xanthomonas sp. JL1; assembly: GCF_038405005.1. Taxonomy (NCBI): domain Bacteria; kingdom Pseudomonadati; phylum Pseudomonadota; class Gammaproteobacteria; order Lysobacterales; family Lysobacteraceae; genus Xanthomonas; species Xanthomonas sp. JL1. The sequence continues at coordinate 41,105 of NZ_JBBYGR010000078.1, forward strand.
GCGCTGCCATGGGCAGTAGGGATCTGCGAAATAGAAATCGCTCTGCAGGCAGGCGGCAATGAGCCGATGATCGGCGAACTCCTTGCCGTTGTCGGCGGTGAGGGTGTGAACTGCATGGCGCAGGCCGCCCAGTCGCTGGACAATGGCGTTGCGCACGTTCTCGGCGGTGCCGTCGGGTGAATAAGCCAGCAGATGCAGGCCACTGCAGCGTTCGGTCATGCTGACCACCACGGCGCGTCCGTGCGAGGCCCTGATGGTCTCCAGCTCCCAGTCGCCGATGCGGCTTCGCTGCTCAACCACGCTTGGGCGCTGTGTCCAGCTGCGCCGATGCGTCAGCTGCCCGCGGCCATCGCGCACGCCACGCCGACGGCGCTTGCGGCGGCGTTTGCGTAGATGCATGAACAGCTGACCACCAAGCTTCTGGTCGGCGTCGATGTGCCGATAGATCCATGCGTGACTGGCCAAGCCGGTGCGGCCGGCGATCTGTTCGGGACTGGCGTCCTCCCTCAGCAGGACCTCGATCTGGCCGATACGCTCAGCGTCGATGCGTGGACGCCGGCTGGCGTGCGTGCGCCGATGGGCGCTGATGCGCTGCGCGTGATCGGGCTGGTACCGCGCAGCGTGCTGATTGCGGCGCAGCTCACG
>NZ_JBBYGR010000079.1:0-31356 GCF_038405005.1 Xanthomonas sp. JL1
TCCAACCTAAAGCGTTCGCTGGACGGTGCCTATCACGCCTTCAAATTCGCCAAATACGCCCAGCGCTACCTGGCAGAGACGATGTGGCGGTTCAACCGCCGTTTCGATCTGACCCGGCTGGTGCCMAGCTTGCTGGCCGCCGCAGCCGCCAGCAAGCCGTGGTCCGAGCGGGCCCTGCGTGATGTCACCATGTTCACCGCTGAAAGTGCGTGCTAATCAGGTTCGGAAAAACCCTATTCCCCGTCTGCAGACTTACCACGACGTCGGCTGCAACGTGACGCACACGCAGCTAGGCTTTGCGCATGACATCAAAGCCCCTGCCCCGCTCGTTTTAAGCGCACGATGCGCGCCACGTCGCGCCGCAATTGCGCAACAAGGTGCTGGTCAGTGCTGACGGACGCCGTGGGCGGATCACCGAAGTGGAAGCCTATTGCGGCAGCGAAGACCCGGCCGCGCACTCGTTCCGCGGCATGCCCCCGCGAACGCGGATGATGTGCGGTCCGCCTGGGCAGCTGTATGCGTATTTCATCTATGGCATGCACCGGGCGATCAATGCCGTGTGCGGCGGTGCGCCCGGGCATGCAGTACTCATCCGCGCACTGGAACCTTTCGACGGTCTCGACAGCATGCAGGCCGCACGCGGTGCGGCGCCGGCCAAACTGCTGACCATCGGTCCAGGACGCCTGGCACAAGCGTTTGGCGTGACCGCTGCCGACAACGGGTTGGATCTCACAACGGGCGCTGCGCGGCTCTGGATCGAAGACGACGGTGTGCCGCCACCCGCCAACCCACCGGCGACAGCACGCATCGGCATCCGTAACGCGGTGGATACGCCATGGCGCTGGTTGGTTGCCGACAGCCGCTATGTGTCGCGTCAGCTTCGGCGCATGGATGGTACAGGCACTGGGCTGCCGGGCGACTGAGCCAGCCAGCGTTCCATCGGCGATTGCCCCAGGCCGCACCCGGCCCACGCTGCAGCCGTCGTAGTGCCTGCTCAGCCTGCTCGGGGGTGAGTTCCTGCACCGCTTGGAGGCGGTCTGCTACCCACACTGCCATCGGCAGCCCATCCAGAAACGCCACACGATTGCCCGGCACACGCGCGATACGCTCGCCAGGCAGCAGACTGCAGAGCAGATTGCTGGGGTCGCTTGCACTCACGCAGATCCACTGTTGCGGCAGCGCCTGTGCACACACACGGCGCAAAGCGGCAATCGCATCGGGCAATGCGAACTGCTCGCCGGACAGCCCGGCGATGAAACGCCCGCCGCGGATTTCGCCACGCGCTTCCAGCCGTTGGTACATGCGCAGCAATTCGCGCCATGGCGGCAGCCACGCCGCTTCGCGTTCGAGCAGCCGCCAGCACACCACGCCATAGCGACGCAGCAACGTGCGCGCCACGTGTTCGAGGGTGTCCTGATGGCGCTCGCCGGCTTCGGCACGCGGCAATTCGGGCAACGCACACACTGGGGCCCAGCGGCCGGCGTCGCGAATGCCCAGCGCACTGGCACGGCGACGGTGACGCGACAACGCCGACGGCCGCTTGGACGCCGGCACCAGCAGCGCGCGCAGGCCGGCATAGCTGTCGCAATGCGCACGGCCGCGCATCAACAGCTCGCTCAATGCATCTTCCAGCTCGGTGGTCATCAGATGCGCCCCGTCTGCAATTTCTTCGAAGAACAACGCGCCTTGCTGATGCAGCACCTGCATGACATGTTCGGCGCGGGACCCCAACGGTGCCTCGTCTGCGTGACGCGCCAGCGCGCTCCAGCGCTGCGCTGCGCGCCGTGGCAGCAGCATGATCGGCGTGCTGCGCAGTGCGGCGCCGCTCCGCCCACCACCGGGTCGCACGCGTGCCCACAGCGTGCGCCCGGCGGTGCACAACTCGTCCAGCCAGGCCGGTTGATAGTCGTGCACACGCGCCGGCAACAGCTCGCTTTCCCACAGCACCGCAGGCGCCTCGAAGCCTTCGAGCTGTCCCACCACGCCGGCCAGTGCATCCGGCCCCGCTACGCGGCGGCGGCTGTCCACGCGCTGCCATTCGAACAAAAAGCGCGCGTAATCGCGCTGCGACACCGGCTCGATCGCGCGGCGCCATCGTCCCAGCGCGTAACGATGGAGACGTGCCAGCAGGTGACGCTCGCACCATTCTTCCGCCTACGAGTGCGCACTGAACTGCCCTGCCATGACATAGCCCTCGCGCTGCAAGCCCGCCAGTGCGAGCGCGATCTCTGCTTGTGGTACCCGCAACGCGTGGGACAAGGCCGGCACCTGCGCGGGGCCGAGGTCAGACAAGCGCCCTCGCAGTCATTCGCGCACTGCCCAATCGCGCTCCCAGTCGGCAACGTGGCAATCGTCTGGCGCCTGCAGGGGCGGCTGCGCAGTGGCTTGCGGATACAACGGCAGAAACCAGTCGATGCGCTCGGCACTGAGCCACAACGCGGGGATGACCTGCAAGGAAATGCCTGATTAGCCCCGACCTTCAGCTGCAGCACCTCCGCGCTTATCGCTAAACCGGCCCAATGCCAGGCCGCCATGGGGTCCTGGCTGAAAGAACTTCGCACCGGCTCCTCGCATCAGCAGCGCCAAGATCAGACATCATGGAACACATCGGTAAAACGAAGCTATTTGCAGGACTGCAACAAAAATCCAGCTGATGGCCAGGGCTAATCAGGAGGAAATGCAGGTGGCACGACCAGCCGCAGCCAGGGCGGATAATCAAGCCTGCCACTGCGCGTCGGCGGCTTCTTCGACCGGCAGCACGCCTCGCCCTACCAGCGCTTCGTGCATTTCTTCGGCATCGCGCGGCTGTGGCCACGCCTGCTCGCGCACGGCCTCGATGGCCTGCGGATCGAGCTGGCCCAGGTCGTCGCTGCTTTGCGGCGTGTAGCGGCGACCTTGCACGGCCTGGGTCCGGCGTTCTTCCAGTGGTGCATCGTCGAGAAATGCGTAGGGACGCGCATTCAAGGCTTGGGCTGCCAGCGGCGACGGTGCAGCCAGATCGCGCGCAATCAGCGTGATCGCGCCGGATTCCAGCCCGCGCATCTGCAACCAGCCTTCGCTGTCCATCGAGTGATGCAGGCAATCTTCCAGGGTGTGCGCCACCAACGGGTGGTCCAGCACTTCGCGTTCGCCGACCAGATTCTCTGCGCAGGCCACTTGGTCCGGAAATACCGTGGCCAGCAAATCCTCCGACTTCGTCCGTTGCAACTGCGGCGCCACCTTGTTGCCGCCGCTGAAACGCGGCAGCGCCATCGCATTGGTCGGGTTCCAACGCCAACGCACGCCGAACAGCGGCGCATCCAGCAATGCCTGGATCAACACATGCTCGGCCGATGACGAATGCAGATACCGCCCAACCTCTTCCAGCGCAAAACTGTGGCGGGTGGACAGCGACAGCACGATGGCATCTTCGGTCGCCGCCGCCTGCAGTTCGAAGTTGAAGGTGCGGCAGAAGCGCTTGCGCAATGCCCCCCACGCGCGATTGATGCGGCTGCCTTGCGGCGAATGGATCACCGACTGAGTCCCGCCGCTGGCATCGAAGACGCGCTCCATGACCAGGCACTGCTGGGTAGGCATCGCGTCCAGTGCGATGCACGCGTTGGCCAGATAGTGCGCCAGTTGCCGCGCCGCTTCGGCGGACATCGCAAGCTCACTCTGCAGCCAGTGGCAGGCTGCTTGATGTAGTGCGGTGTCCAGCCGCGCGGCAATTTCGCCGCGCAGGCGCGACACCGCCGCCGACAATTGGTCGCTACGGCCCGGCGCTTCGCCCAGCCAGAAGGATATGTTCGGCGGTGCGCCTTTGGCATCTTCCACGCGCACGCGCCCGGCCTCCACGCGCAGGATGCGGTAGCCGGCGTTGCCGAGCCGGAACACATCGCCGGTGAGACTTTCGACAGCGAAATCTTCGTTCACCGTGCCGATCTTTTCGGCCGTAGTTCCAACACCACGCTGTAGTCGCCGGTTTCGGGAATGGTGCCGCCGGAGGTCAGCGCGGTCATGCGGGCGCCGATGTACCGCATCCGGCGCGCGGACCAAGTCGCGTGCTGAAGCCATCGCACAGCATGCGCACCACGCTATCGAACGTCGCCCGGCGCAACCCGGCGAACGGCCACGCCCGCCGCACCAGCGCGAACAGCGCATCTTCGTCCCAGTCTTCGCACGCGGCTTCGGCCACGATCTGCTGCGCCAGCACGTCGACCGGCGCCAGCGGACTGCGCAGGGCGTCCACTTCGCCACGGCGGATGCTATCCAGCAGCGCGGCGCATTCGACCAACTCGTCGCGGGTCTGCGGAAACAGGCGCGCCTTCGGCGTACCACCAACCTTGTGCCCGGAACGCACGGCGCGTTGCAGGAAGGTGGCGATCGAGCGTGGCGAACCGAGCTGGCAGAGCAGATCGACATCGCCGATACCAGCCCCAGCTCCAGCGATGCGGTCGCCACCAGCACAGTGAGATCGCCGGCCTTGAGCCGTCGCTCGGCCAACAAGCGTGTCTCGCGCGACAGACTGCCGTAATGCGCCGCCACGCGGTGGTTACCGAGCAAATCGCCCAGATGCCAAGACACATCGGGCGCCAGCGGTATCAGCCAACGCGCCGGAGGACGGCTCCTCGCGCCAGCCGCTCATTCAAGGACTACACCTCCAGCACGCCCACGCAGCTCCAGGCAACGCCGCTCGCGCAACATCTGCCCGCAACGCCGCACCAGCGGAATGCGCATGCGGATTGAAGACATCGACCGCGTTGCGATTGTCGGGCACGCAAGGCCATGGCACATTGGCGGCATGCCTAGTCTCATCGTCTTCATGATCGTCGGCTCGGCGGTCGTCGCCTTTTGGAACTCCTCGCGCGCCGCCGCCGAACGCGCCGAGGTACTGGGCCGCAATGCCTGCCGCGCTGCCGATGTGCAGTGGCTGGATCAAAGCGTGCACTCCACCGGCATCCGCCTCTGTCGCATGCCGACCGGCTGGCTAGGATTCGAGCGGACCTTTCGCTTCGACTACTCCTGCGATGGCGTGGATCGCCACAGCGGCAAGCTGGTGCTGCGCGGCGATCAACTGATCGCCTTCACCGGACCGCAGGTGGCCAGCGTGCGTACGCTGCACCCCGAGCAAGAGCCACTTGAATGACGGGCCCGATGCGCAGCGAATCTCATGCGCGCGTGCTTGGGCCTAATGCCTGAAGGCTCCGCAGCGCCACACGAACATGCATGACGTTACAGACCGCCCAAATTCGGTACGGACGCGGCCATCGGCGGCCGGGACGCGCATGTGGTTGCCGCTGCCGCGCGCCACTGGGCGTTCCCGCACGTGGCCGGCATGCGCTCCTCCACCGGCGATTTACGCCACAGGCGTCGAATCCGCGGGCACAGGCGCGTAGCCATGCGTCCCTCCACTCAGCCAGCGCAGTCGCTTACCTTCCCGACGCAGGTATGCCCGCGCAAACACGCATAACGGATGCAGCAGGTCGGCATGCTGCAGCAGACGCGATTTTCCGTCGACGTCGATGTTGAGAAAGTGCGCTTCATCGGGCGTGTCGGTGTAGCTGCGCGCGATCAGGTAGGCCACGCCGTCCGTGAAGCGATAGATGTCGTACTCGTAGTCGTCGTCGTATGCGCCGGAAGCATCCGGCTCACCGCAATCGACATGACGCAGACGTTCCACCGGCATCGGAACGTCGCCGTTATCGATAGCGGCAATGCCTACTTCACCACGCGCAGATGCGGGCGCTTGCCACCACTGGGTGGTTCGTCCGGCGTTGGCGCGCTCGGCGGCGGGGCACCTGGATCCGGCGGCTCGTTGCTGGTGCCTGGGATGTCGTCCGGCAACGCCATGCCCTGCCCGGTCTCGCGCGCATACACCGCCAGCACAGCCGCCATCGGCACCATTACCGGGTGGCTCACGCCACCAAAGCGCGCGGTAAAGCTCACGCTCTCATTGTCGACCTGCAGGCCGACCACCGCGCGCTCGGCGATATTCAACACAACGCGACCGTCCTTGACCGCACTGGCAGGCACCTGCACACCGGGCAGGCCTGCGTCCACCAAAACGTGCGGCGTCATGCCGTTGTCGTTGATCCATTCAACCAGGGCACGCAACAGGTACGGGCGATGGCTGGTCATGCGGGGGAAATCTTCGCTCATGGCGTCATTTTACCCGCACACGACCCGCAGCGGCGGACACGCGATCGGACGTCGGTCTGTTGGCATACAGCCGTCGCATCAGCCCGGCAGATCGCGCAGCTTCTTTTCCTGATCGGTCAGGCTGCGAATGAAACCGGGATTGCGGAAGATGCGGTTGCCGTAGTCCTCGATCGCCTTGCCGTCCTTGGGCAGGCTGATCTCCAGCGCGTCCAGTCGCCAGATGATCGGCGCCATCGCACAATCGGCCAGACTCATTTCCGGATTAAGGAAGAATTTGCTGGCCTTGAACAACGGCACCGATGCGGTGAGCAGTTCTTTCAGGCGCTTGCGGCCGGCCTCGGCCTGCGTTTTATTGCCCAGCTGGACCGCTTGTACCTGCGGCACCCAGTCATGCTCGATGCGCAACATCGCCAGGCGCAAGCGCGCACGCGATAACGGGTCGATCGGCATCAGCGGCGGATGCGGGTAGCGCTCGTCCAGGTATTCGCTGACCACCGACGCGGCGTACAGCACCAGGTCACGTTCGACCAGCGTCGGCACCGAATGATAGGGGTTGAGATCGATGAGATCTCCGGGAGGATTTTGCGGGTCGACCGGCACCAGGTCGTAGGTCACCCCTTTCGCCGCCAGGACCAGACGGACCCGGTGGCACAACACATCGTCGTTGGACGAAAACAAAGTCAAGGTATTCCGCATACGCACACTCGTCGCCATTCAAGGCTCTCCGACGACCGGAATCCGCCGGCCGCATCGGCGCGGCCGGCCCAACGCCGACAGTCACCACGGTCTATCGAGTGTGCAATCACGTCACGCAAAAGCCAAGAGTAATACGGCTTATTAACGTTCCGATAAGGCAGTTATTGCGCTGTTACACGGAAATGCGTGACGTGTGCGCGTCGCAGCGATGTCGCACGGCGCCAAGCCGATGGCCTCGACAGAGGCACTGCCGGCTTGCAGCCCCTCCCCCCCCTTCCCAGACGCACAGGGGTGACGCACTCTCCCACACGGGGAGAGGCTCAGCGATACAGGGACGTTCAAGACACCTGCCAGTTCTTCCCTGCACTGCATTCGTTCGCTGTTGCAGCCGACGATGGCTTAGGCAGCGTTCAATGCACGTCCTTCCAATATTCCTTCTTCAGCAGGTACGCGAGAAAGGTGAGCAGCGCCAGAAACAGGACCACCCATACGCCCATGCTCTGGCGCTTGAGTGCGGCCGGCTCGCCGGCGTACTCCAGGAAGTTGGCGATATCGCGCACGGTCTGGTCGAACTCCACCGGCGTCTGGCGGCCAGGCTGCCCGAGCTTCAACGCTTCCACCGGCTTATCGCCGGTCGCCTTGTCGGGCGGGCCGAATTGCGCCTGCTGCAAGCCTTGCAAATCCCATAGCGGATTAGGCATGGACGCGTTGGGGAACAGCTTGTTGTTCCAGCCCAGCGGGCGTGTCTGATCCAGATAGAACGACTTGAGATAGGTATAGACCCAGTCGGTGCCGCGCACGCGCGCGATCAACGTCAGATCCGGCGGCGCCTTGCCAAACCACTTGGTCGCCGCATCGTGCGGCATGGTGCCTTCGATGTGTTCACCGACCTTGGCGCCGGTGAAGTTGAGGTTGGTCATGACCTCTTCTTCGCTCAAGCCCAGATCGCTGGCCATGCGCGAATAACGCAGGTATTTCAACGAATGGCAGCCGAAGCAGTAATTCATGAACAACTGCGCCCCCCGTTGCAGCGAAGCGCGGTCGCTCAGGTCGTTGCCTGCGTGCTGCACTGCCACACCCTCGGCCGCCATTGCGCCACCGGCCATCAACAGGCCGCAGAACAACGCGGCCACGCGCGACTTCCATGACGTCACGTTGGCGTTAGTCATGGGTGGTCACCCGTTCCGGAACCGGCTTGGTTTTGTCCAGCCGCGTCCACACAGGCATGGTGATGAAGAAGGCGAAGTACAGGAAGGTCAGCACCCGCCCGACATAGGTCTCGTGCGCGTCGGTCCCGGGGCCGGAACCAATCACGCCCAGCCACACAAAGCACACCACCAGCACGCCCAATGCCACTTTGGAAATCCCCCCGCGGTAGCGCACCGAGCGCACCTTGGCGCGATCCAGCCACGGCACCAGGAACAGGATCGCGATGGCCGAGAACATCACCACTACGCCACCGAGCTTGTTCGGCACCACCCGCAACATCGCGTAATACGGCGTGTAGTACCACACCGGCTTGATGTGCTCCGGCGTCACCAGCCGATTGGCTTCGGTGAAGTTGTCGTGCTCCAGGAACAGACCACCGAAGGCCGGTGCGAAGAAGATGATGAAGGCCGCGATCAGCAGCAGGAACCCGACGCCGACCAGATCCTTGACCGTGTAATACGGATGGAACGGAATGCCATCGGCAGGCTTGTGCGGATCCCAACGATTGCCCTTGGGGCCCTTCTTGATGTCCACACCGTCGGGGTTGTTGGAACCCACCTCGTGCAGCGCGCCAATGTGCAGCACGATCAACAGCAGAAGCACCAACGGCAGTGCGATCACGTGCAAGGCGAAGAAGCGATTGAGCGTGGCATCGCCGGGCAGATAGTCGCCCATGATCCATTCGGTCAGCCCGTTGCCGATCACCGGAATGGCGCCGAACAGCGAGATGATCACCTTCGCGCCCCAGAACGACATCTGCCCCCACGGCAGCACGTAGCCCATGAAGGCTTCGGCCATCAGCACCAGGTAGATCAGCATGCCGAGAATCCACACCAATTCGCGCGGCTTCTGGTAGCTGCCGTACATCAACCCGCGGAACATGTGCAGGTACACCACGATGAAGAACAGCGAGGCGCCGGTGCTGTGCATGTAGCGGATCAGCCAGCCCCACTCCACGTCGCGCATGATGTATTCGATCGAAGCGAATGCATCGGCGGCGCTGGTCTTGTAGTGCATCGTCAGGAAGATGCCGGTGACGATCTGATTCACCAGCACCACAATGGCAAGCGAACCGAAGTAGTACCAGAGGTTGAAGTTCTTCGGCGCGTAGTACTCGCTGATGTGCTTGCGGTACATGGGCATCAGCCCGGGCGCGCGCTCGTTGACCCAATCGAAGACGCCGTTGGCGGTACGAACCAGAACATTGCTCATCAGGCAGCCCCCGTGCTTTTGGCCGACGTAGCGGCACTGTCAGGATCGACGCCGATCACCAAGGTGTTGTCGTCTACATAGTGGTGTGGGGGCACCAGTAGATTGATCGGTGCCGGCACGCCGTCGAAGACGCGGCCGGACATGTCGAACCGCGACTTGTGGCAAGGGCAGAAGTAACCGCCTTTCCACTGCGGGTCGTAAGGCTCGGGGCGGATCTCGGCGACCATCTCCGGCGAGCAACCCAGGTGCGTACACAGCCCGACCAGCACCGAGATGTCGGACTTGATCGAGCGGTATTCCGGGTTTTTCAGCACGTACTCCGGCTGCTGATCCTTGTTCTCGGACTTGGGGTCCTTCAGCCGGTCGTCCAGCGACGGGAGCGCGTCGAGCATGGCCTTGGAGCGCTTGACGATCCAGATTGGCTGACCGCGCCATTCAAGGACCATGCGCTGGCCTTCCTGCAAGGCGCTGATGTCGGCGGTTACCGGTGCGCCGGCCAACTTGGCACGAGCACTGGGATTCCACGACTTCACGAACGGAACTGCGACGAATCCTGCTCCGACCGCACCGACCACAGCGGTTGTCGCGGTTAAAAACCGACGACGCCCGATATCAGCAGGTGCGTTGACCCCATCGTTGGCCATCCGGCTCTCCGATCTTGATTAGGTAGCGTGAGGCTGCCAACGGCTGGCGGGGGGTCCAGCCGCGATGAATCGACCGCAGTGTAGCGGAACGCTTAATGCACAGACAACGCAATGTACGCAGTAGGACCCATGCGACGCAACGGCCGATGCAGCGGAGCGCCGATCATGTGGATCGCAGCGCGCGTGGAAGGTGTGTTCGGCTGTGATGCAGTGCCCGTGCCTCGCCTGCAATGGCAATGCATGCGTGCGTGCGATGGGTCCGTGGGCATGGTGCAAGCGCAGCACTACGATTGCTTGCGATTCGCCGTGGGCGTTGCAACGTATGTCGCCAATACCAATACGCAAGCACTCCGCTCTGTACGCACGGGGTGCGCCCTGACGAACATCGCCATAGCGTGGCTCAGAAACGTGATCAACAATCGTCGGGCAACCCTGGATCGGGCAGGAGCGGTGGCGCGCGCGATAGGGCGACCCGAGCACCAGCTGCGCTCGCCTGGCGGACGGCCGCACAGTCGTGTTGTTAGCCGCTTTAGTTCGCTGCGGTCGCCTGGCCACGATAGCGACCGGCCAATACACCCACACGTTGCACGTAACGCTGGGTCTCGCTATACGGCGGCACGCCGCCATAACGGTCCACCGCGCCCTCGCCTGCGTTGTAGCCGGCAGCAGCCAGGGTGAGGTCGCCATTGAAGCGTTTCAACAGCCAGGACAGATACTGCACACCGCCGCGAATATTTTGCGTTGCATCATAGGCGTCGCTAACGCCGAAGCGGCGTGCGGTGCCAGGCATCAACTGCATCAAGCCTTGCGCGCCGGCGCGACTGAGCGCGAGCGGGTTGTAGGCCGATTCGGCATGGATGATCGCGCGCACGATCGATTCTTCCACCCCGAACTCGTGCGACGCCGCTGCGATTTCCTGCTGATAAGCGTTGGTGTTGAGGCGGATCGCACCGAAGTTGACGCCGGGCTTGGCACCGCAGGCGTAACAGGTTTCTATAAAGCTGTAATGGATGGTGCGCAGTCCCTCGATACTGGCGACCTGACGCGGACGGGTGCTGGTGTAGTGGCGCACGCCGTCCTTCATATACGAGTACACCTGCCCGCTGACCACCCGGCGCGGGTTGACCGCCGCTGCCGCTGGCGGGGGTACAACCGCGGTGGCCGACACCGGCAACGCACGCGGCGCCAGCGTCGAAGCGACCTCGGCAGCACGGCGTGGCGGCTGGTTGACCGGCTGGATGATCATGCTGGCAGGCGCACCGCTGTCGATATTGGCCATGCTGGGCGCATGGCTGGTGGACGCGCGCGCCGCCGGAGCCGTGGACGCTGCGGGACGACGGGCGGACCGATCCGGCGTATAGCTGCTGATGACGCTGCAAATGGCGCCGCTCTGGCGCTTGCTCAGATAGCTGGTGATGCCGTCGCCGCTGACGCACTTGTACAGCGTGCCGGCGCTGACCGGCGCAGCCGACAACGTGACAAGCAGCAGCCCCAGCAATCTTGACATCCCCTTCATGTAGTGCAGTGTCCCAGCTTGCCTGAGGCTTGCCAAGTGTCGGCCAGCGTGAGAACAGCCAGCACCACTCCTGCGTAGGCGCCAGGCGGGCGCAGCCGGTGCTCGAATTCCTCAAATACCAACCGCACACTCAGGCTCCTGCACGCCGCTTACGCCCACCTGACGACTGCTCGCAACGTTTGTTGGCCGCTTTTACGCGCCAGTTGGGCACACAACGCGTTCAGCGCCTGGGTCAGCGCGGCACGCGCTTGGTCCGGCGCGATCGCGTCGAACGGCAGGTCCAGCGGCAACAGGTTGGCCGCCAGCGCGGGCATGCTCGGTGCACCAAGACCCAGCCAGCAATGCGCGGGGCCGTCCGCCTCCAAGGCACCCAACCAGGGCGGAATGCGGGCTGCCAGTATCTCCACCGTACCAGCCAGGCGGAACCGCGCTCGGCACGGGAACGGTGCTTCGCCAACGGCTTTGCACAACAGCTGCAGCGGTTCCTCGGGCACTGACCGGGGGGCGAACTGCGCGCCGGTGGCGGCCGCCCGATCGATCCGGGCCGGGCGCAGGCTACGCCAGTCCTGGCGCTCGCAGTCCCAGACCAGCAGATACCAGCGCCGCCCATCGTTCACCCGCAGTGTCGGCTCGACACTGCGGGTGATTGCCGCCCCAGAATGGCGCCGATAGTCCAGCCGCAGCGTGACCCGGTCGCGGCAGGCAGCGGCCAGCTGTGCGAGCAAGGCCGCATCGACCAGCGGTTCCGCCTCGGCGGCCGGCATGCTGGCCATGGCGGCATGCGCGGCACTGGCACGCTGGCCACTGCGTCGCGGCAGCAGCGGATCCAACCTGGCCATCACACGTGCGGCCGCCGCGCCCATGCCGCGCACCGCCGGCGCGGCGGCGCGGCGGCGCGCAGGGCGACTGCCACGGTCAGCGCTTCGTCTTCGTTCGAATAACAGCGGCAACGCCGCCGCGCCCTGCCCCAGGCGGTCACCGCCGCCACTGCCCGGCGCGGCATGCACGGAGTAACCCAATGCGCGCAAGCGCTCGATATCGCGCCTCAGGCTACGCGGATGGATGTCCAAGCGCTCTGCCAGCGCCACGCCGGACCAGCTCCGGCCACCTTGCAGCAAGGAAAGCAGACGCTACAGGCGGGCAGCGGTAGAAGCCATGCCGCCAACGTATTGCGGACAGAAACTGTCCGCAAGCGCCCCGTAGGATCGGCAGATCGGCCATGACCACCCGCCCGCGACCGTAGCCAGCCTGGAGACCGCACTGTCCGACGACCGCCATATCACCCTCTTCCACAATCCCCGCTCGCGCGGCGCGCTGCTGCTGCCGGAAGAACTGGGCGCGAACTACAGCGTGCACCCCATCGATCTGGAGAAGGAGCGGCAGCGCACGCCGGAATTCCTGGCGATCAACCTGAAGGGCAAGAGTCCGACCATTGTTCACGGCACCAGCGTGGTCACCGAACAGGGCGCCATCTATGAAAATCTTGCCGAGCTGTATCCGGAGGTCGGTTTATCGCCCGCGCCGGGCGATGCCGACCGTGGCGCCTACCTGCGCTGGCTGGCGTTCTATGGCTCGGCCTTCGAGCCGGCGATCATGGACCTTGCGCTCAAGCGTGAGCCCCCACCACGCTCGCTCTCGCCCTACGCCAGCGCCGACAGCCGTGCTGCAGGTGGTCGATGCGCAGCTGGCAAAGGGCGATGACTTGCTCGGCAAGCGCTGCAGCGCAGCCGATGTGCTGTGGGGCGGCGTCCTGGGGTGGATGGTGGAATTCGGCCTGATCGACCCGCCGCCCCCCACCCGCGCCTCCATCGCCCGGATGGCTGCACGCCCGGCGGTGGCGCGGGCCCAGGCGGTCGACACCTCCGCTGGGGCGGACGCTGGTGGCGCAAGCGGGTAAAATGCGCGGCTCTCTTCTACCCGCCTGGAATAAGCGCCATGCCCGGGACATCCGTTTCCGATCTGTCCACGGCCACCGCCGTGGATGCACCCGCCCTGCTGCCCTTGCCCGTGGCGCGCCCTTCCGCGCCTGCCGTGGTGCGCGGCAAGCTCTATATCAAGACCCACGGGTGCCAGATGAACGAGTATGACTCGGCAAAGATGGCCGACGTGCTCGCCGCCTCCGAAGGCCTGGAGCTGACCGATAACCCGGAAGAAGCGGATGTGGTGCTGGTCAACACCTGCTCCATTCGCGAAAAGGCGCAGGAAAAGGTCTTCAGTCAGTTGGGGCGCTGGAAGGCGCTGAAGGCCGGCGGCAAGCCGGTGATCATCGGCGTCGGCGGCTGTGTGGCGTCGCAGGAAGGCGAAGCCATCGTCAAACGTGCGCCCTATGTAGACCTGGTGTTCGGCCCGCAGACGCTGCACCGCTTGCCGGAATTGATCCGCGCACGGCGCGAATCGGGCAAGTCGCAGGTGGACATCAGCTTCCCGGAGATCGAGAAGTTCGACCGCCTGCCCGAGCCGCGTGCCGAAGGCCCGTCGGCGTTCGTCTCGATCATGGAAGGCTGCTCCAAATACTGCTCGTTCTGCGTGGTGCCTTACACCCGTGGCGAAGAAGTCAGCCGGCCGTTCGAAGACGTGCTGGTGGAAGTGGCGCAATTGGCGGCGCAAGGCGTGCGCGAGATCAACCTGCTCGGCCAGAACGTCAACGCGTACCGCGGTGCATATGGCGCCGATGCCGGCGACCCCGCGCAGTACGCCGATCTGGGCCTGCTGATCCGCACCATCGCGCAGATCGAGGGCATCGGCCGCATCCGCTTCACCACCTCGCATCCGCTGGAGTTTTCCGATTCGCTGGTGGATGCCTACCGCGATGTGCCGCAGCTGGCCAACTACCTGCACCTGCCGGTACAGGCGGGCAGCGACCGCATTCTGTCGGCGATGAAGCGCGGCTACACCGCGCTGGAATTCAAATCCAGGATCCGCAAGCTGCGTGCGGTGCGCCCGGATATTTCGATCAGTTCGGATTTCATCGTCGGCTTCCCCGGCGAAACCGAAGCGGACTTCGAAAAGACCATGAAGCTGATCGAGGACGTGGGCTTCGACCAGAGCTTTTCGTTCGTGTATTCGCGTCGTCCCGGCACCCCGGCATCGGACCTGCAAGACGACACGCCGGAGACGGTGAAGCAGGCGCGTCTTGCACGTCTGCAGGCGCACATCAGCGCGCACGCGGCGAGCATTTCGCAATCGATGGTGGGCAGCGTGCAGCGCGTGCTGGTGGAAGGCCCCTCGCGGCGCGACCCGAACGAATTGACCGGCAAGAGCGAAAACATGCGCCCGGTGAATTTCCCGGGCAACCCGCGTTTGATTGGGCAGTTCGTGGACGTGTTGATCACCGAGGCGATGAGCAATTCGCTGCGTGGTCGCATTCAACTGGACGACAGCGCGCACTGAAGACGGGGAGGCACCGCGCCATGCGGCGCTTCTTCCAGCAGCGCAACGACGCGCCGAAGCGTGTCGCACGCAATGGTCAAAATTTCACCACACAGCTGTCGCGTCTTGCAGCGCAAGGCTTCGCCACACTTACCCACAGGCTTTGCCGAATTCGATCCACATCCTGTGTGGACAACCCTGTCGGCACTGGTGATTTTTTCACCACCTCCCCAGCGAACCTTGCGCCAGTAAGCGCGACGAATTTTATCCACAGGTTAGTGAGGCGTGACTCCACAGCGGTTGTGGAAAACCTGCACGCAGCTGCGGACAGCCGCATTGCCGAGGTGCCGCGCCGTTCGGTGTGTTGGTGGGATTACATGCCGCGCGCTACCCTTTCGACCCCGCCCTACCGACGCGCGCCTGCGTGCGCTGTCCGATCCGATCATGAACGCATCAGCACATCGCGACTTCACCCTGGAACCCGAGGACACCGAGCGCCTCGCCAATCTCGCCGGCCCGTTCGATGCGCATCTGCGCCAGATCGAACTCAAGCTTGGCGTCGAAATCGGCAACCGCGGCAATATCTTCCGGGTGACCGGACCGGAGCCGGCCATCGTCGCCACGCAGTCGCTGTTGACCGCGTTGTACGAAGAGGCCGCTGGCACCACCTTCGACGCCCATGCGATCCATCTGCGCCTCAACGATGCCAATCTCGAACACGTGGCCGAGCGCGCCTACCAGGCCCAGGATGTCGCCATCAAGGTCAAACGTGGGACCGTGCGTGGGCGTGGCGCCAACCAGGCCAAATACCTGCATGCGATCGTCACGCACGACATCAATTTCGGCATCGGCCCGGCAGGTACCGGCAAGACCTTCCTGGCCGTGGCGTGTGCGGTAGAAGCGCTCAACGAATCGCGTGTGCAGCGCCTGATCCTGGTGCGCCCGGCAGTGGAAGCCGGCGAGAAGCTGGGCTTTTTGCCAGGCGATCTCAGCCAGAAGGTCGACCCGTACCTGCGTCCGCTCTACGACGCGCTATACGAAATGCTGGGCGTGGAAAAAGTGGTCAAGCTGCTGGAGCGCAACGTCATCGAGATCGCGCCGCTGGCGTACATGCGCGGCCGCACGCTCAACGATGCGTACGTGATCCTGGATGAGGCGCAGAACACCACCATCGAGCAGATGAAGATGTTCCTGACCCGTCTGGGCTTCGGCTCCACGGCGGTGGTGACGGGCGACCTCACCCAGATCGATCTGCCCAAACATGTCAAATCCGGCCTGCGCGATGCGATCGAAGTGCTGCGCGATGTGGAAGGCGCCAGCTTCACGTTCTTCGAAGCGCGCGACGTGGTACGCCATCCGTTGGTGCAACGCATCGTCACTGCTTACGAGAAGCGCGATCTGGCCGAAAAGCCTGCCGCACCTGCGGCATGAAGCAGGCTGGCGGGAGGTGACCGCGGATGCCCTGCTCGGCACGACTCGGTGCAACGCGGGGCAAGCCGGAAAACCGCCAAGTAGCGCGGTCGTCGCACAGCACCTTGCGCCGGTCGGTCTGCAGCGGCACTGAGCCAGACACGCGAACCCGCCGCGTCACGGCGATACACTTGCGGCATCGTTCTGCACAGGAGGTGCACATGGTCGGTTGTCGCGTGGTGTTCTTCGCCTACACGCTGGGTGTGGCCCCAGTTGCGTTATCGGCCACGCCGGATGACCCCCCGGCATCCTCGCGCGCTTACATCGAGACCGGTTACCTGGCTGCACCGAGGAACGTTGGTCCGTTTACGCTCGCCCGCAGCTCCTACAACCCGGCAGCCAAGGTCTCGGTGGGCTGGATTCCATTACGCGATGACGGAGCATCCGAAATTGAATATCGATGTGTTCGTTTATCCAGCCGGGCAACGCGCGCAAGCCGAGGCTATCGAACACGGCATGAGCGCCTTTCGCAAGGACCTCGCCGCGGCGCGCACACAAGGCACCTGTTCGCGGCTGGACGAGCTGGACCAGAGCAGGTTCGTGTTGACCAGCGACGATGCCCCGAAAAACATCCCGGCCAATACGGTGGATGCCAAGGTGATCGCGGCCATCGCGGACGCCGAACCCTTCGTTGGGGAAACGTTGCAGCTCAGCGTGGACCTGGCGTCGTCCGGCATGCCGCGACTGTCCAACGGCTACCTGGTCTACACGCAGCTGCACTACATCAAGGTGCGGGTATCGGCAGCGCAGCAAGCAATCGCGCAGACCAGGTTCGACGCACTGGCCGACCAGGCTGCGCGCGCGCTCGTACCGGCCATCCAAGTCAGCAATGTTGGCGGGTGCGCGGACCTGAGCGTCCACCTCGATGCCAAGGCCACGCCCGATCAAGGCGCCGTTGAGATGGCGCGCCAAATCAAGACTCATCTTGGCTTCAATTGCCACGGCTCGACCAGGCAGGCCGGCATCGAAGAGCTGGTCAAGACAGCCGAGGTAATCGAAATCGCCTACGATCCCAGCGAGTGGAAGTCGCAGTGAGGCAACACACGCGCGATACTGTGGCTCCTGTCTGAGCTCAATGCTGGTATCGCCATGACCAAAGGTCCGATCCGCCTCGACGTCGCCGTCAGTTATGCGTTGCCACGCGCAGGCCTGCCATCGGCGGTGAGTTTTCGCAAGTGGGTGGCTGCCGCGTTGAAGGGACGCATTCGCGAGGCCGATCTGGCGGTGCGCTTGGTCGACGAGAAGGAAGGTTGTTCGCTCAATCATCATTATCGCGGCAAGGATTACGCCACCAACGTGCTGAGCTTTCCCGCAGAGCTGCCGGAAGGTCTGCCCAAGGGCATCAAGATGCCGCTGCTGGGCGATCTGGTGATCTGCGCACCGGTGGTGGCGCGCGAGGCCGCCGAGCAAGGCAAATCGCTGGCCGCGCATTATGCGCATCTCACCGTACACGGCACCTTGCACCTGCTCGGCTGGGATCACGACGACGACAAGGAGGCCGATGCGATGGAGCAACTCGAACGCGAGATTCTGGCCGACCTCGGCATCGACGACCCGTACGCGGGAGAACAGTGATGCGTCGCTGCGTTGCCGCTGCCCTGCTATTGCTGAGCGCCCACGGCGCCTGGGCGCAGACCGCGCCGGTGCGCCCGGACCTTGCCGCCTTGATCGAATGCCGCCAGCGCATCGGCGACTTCAGCGCGCTGGCGCCGGTGCTGGCCGATCCGCTCAAGGCGGTCGCGCTGGGCTGGACGCCACTGGATCAATCCAATCTGTTCATGACCGAGTACATGCTCAACACGCCGATCAGCGTGTTCGGCCACAGCACCACTCACATCGCGTTTTCCGGCGCCAGCGTCATGGCGATCCTGGACATGCCCGACCCACGCCCGCTCGCCAAGCAATTGGAACTGGAACTGGGCGTGGATAACGCCGAGAAGGTGATGTACGGGCGCGAGCTGGTCAGCGAAGACACCACCAACCCCAAGACCGGCGAGCCGATGATCGAATCGATCGTACTGAGCGTGACCAACGTCAAATCGCATCCCGGCAAGACCGTGGTTGGCTGCGGCTACAGCCTGGATCTGCCTTGAGCAGACCAGGTAACAGCGCATCCACAGCGCCGTGCCGGCTTCCTGCTAGACTGATGGCTAACGCCTGGTTTGCCGGGTGCCCTT
The DNA here is from genome assembly GCF_038405005.1 of Xanthomonas sp. JL1. Taxonomy (NCBI): domain Bacteria; kingdom Pseudomonadati; phylum Pseudomonadota; class Gammaproteobacteria; order Lysobacterales; family Lysobacteraceae; genus Xanthomonas; species Xanthomonas sp. JL1. Next base: position 18,432 of record NZ_JBBYGR010000079.1, read on the forward strand.
CCCCGTCACGATGTCCGAAGACGACAGTAGCCAATCCCTAGAAGCACCGGAAAAACGCCGTAGCTGGCTCGAGCGCCTCAGCGCTGCCTTCTCTGGCGAACCCCATACCCGCGACGAACTTGTCGCCTTGCTGCGGACCGCCGAACAGGACGGGCTCATCGCCGCAGACACCTTGCGCATGATGGAAGGCGCGATTTCCGTGTCCGAGCTCACCGTGGGCGATGTGATGATCTCGCGCTCGCAGATGGTCTCGCTGCCAGTGGAAGCGCGTTTCATCGACCTGATGAAGCAGGTGGTCGAATCCGGCCATTCGCGCTTTCCGGTGCACGGCGAGAACAAGGACGAAGTGCTCGGCATCTTGCTGGCCAAGGACTTGCTGCGCGGCGTCGTTGCCGATAACGGACCTGGCAACGTGCGCGAATTGCTGCGCCCGGCGGTGCTGATCCCAGAGTCCAAGAAGCTCAATGTCCTGCTCAAGGAATTCCGCCTGTCGCGCAACCACATGGCGATCGTGGTGGACGAGTACGGCGGTGTTGCCGGGCTGGTCACCATCGAGGACGTGCTGGAACAGATCGTCGGCGAGATCGACGACGAGCACGACGATGCCGAGGACGAGAATTCGCTCATTGCGATCCAGGCCGACGGACGCTATGTGGTCGATGCGTTAACGCCGATCGAAGACTTCAACGAACGCTTCGGCGCCGAGTTCCCCGACGACGAGTACGACACTGTCGGCGGGCTGGTCACCGATGCGATCGGGCACCTGCCCGAAACCGGCGAAGAGCTGACGCTCGGGCGGTTTGCGTTCCGCGTGGCCAAGGCCGATGCGCGGCGCGTGCATGCCTTCCACGTCACCATTCTGCCGCCCGACCCGCAGGACGACGCTTGAACCTGTCGCATGGCATGACCGCTGCAGCGCAGGTGAGCTGCAGCGCCCGGCGTCGGGCTGCATGCTGGCTGTTCGCATTGCTGGCACTGTTGGTGACGCCGGCCACCGTCGCGCAAGTCGCGCACGCGCCCGCCCCGGAAGCCGCCACTGCGTCCCGGCCGGCACCGCGGGTCGGCGTGTTGACCATGCAGCCGGGCGAAGTGTTTTTCGAACGCTTCGGTCACGATGCCATCGTGGTGGTCGACCCGCGTACGCAACAGGCCACCTCGTACAACTTCGGCTTCTTCGACCCGAGCGAGGCGGATTTCATGCCGCGTTTTGCGCGTGGCGAAATGATGTACTACCTGGTCGCGCTACCGCTGGAAGAAGACCTGTCGCAGTATCGCGATGCCGGCCGCGGTGTCAGCATCCAGTGGCTGGATCTGCCGCCAGATCAGGCGCGTGCGCTGGCCGACGGTCTGGCAGTGCGTAGCCAACCGGAAAACGCGCGCTACCACTACGATTACTTCATGACCAACTGCGCCACCATGGTCCGCGACACGCTGGACCGTGCGATGGGCGGCACGCTCAAATCGCAACTGGCCGGCCGTTCGCGTGGCAACACCTTCCGCAGCGAAGCGATTCGCCTGGCCTCCCCGGCCCCATGGATGTGGCTGGGCTTCGACCTGGGCCTGGGGCCGTACGCAGACCGCCCGTTGTCGCGCTGGGAAGAAGCCTTCATCCCGATGCGGCTGGCTGACAACCTGACCCAGGTGCACAACAGCACCGGTCGCCCGTTGGTGCAATCCACGCAGGTATTGCTGCCGCATCGCATCGCACCGGAGCCCGCCGAACAACAGCGACACTGGTGGCCGTGGCTGTTGACCGGGCTCATCGTGGCCGCAGGCGTGCTGGCCTTGGGCCGCAGGCAGCGCCTGCTGGCCGGACTGGCGCTGCCGTTCTGGCTCTTTTGCGCCATCGGCGGTGGTGTGCTGGTGTATCTGTGGGGATTCACTGCGCATCAATCGGCATGGGCCAACCGCAATCTGCTGCTGGTCAATCCACTGTGTGTCTTGCTGTGGTGCGGTGGCATCCGGTTGCAGTTGGGCCATCGGCCGGGCCGCTGGTTCAACGTGCTGTCCTGGGTTGTCGCTGCGTGTGCGCTGGCGGCACTGTTGATTCACTGGCTGTCGTTCCAGGCGCAGGACAACCTGCAATGGATCATGCTGCTGTTGCCGATCCACACCGCGCTCGCCCTTGCCCTGCTGGCGCGTGACCTGCCCGTCCGCATACGCTGACCGAAGGATGCGCACATGAACAATCACGGCCATCACCCCGATAATCCGTCCTGCGTCATCACCTGCGCCTACTACGACGGCGACGGCAAGCGCCACGACATCAGCCTGGAACAGATCAGCGATGTGCTGCAGCGTCCCGATGGCTTCGTCTGGGTGGGCCTGTACGAACCGCAGGAATCGGTGCTGCACAAGTTGCAGGACGAATTCGGCCTTCACGATCTGGCGATCGAAGACGCACTCAAGGCGCATCAGCGACCGAAGGCCGAGAGTTACGGCAATTCCTTGTTCGTGGTGGTCAATACCGCGCAGCTGGTCAACGAGCGCATCCGCTATGGCGAGACGCACGCATTCCTGGGTAAACGCTTCCTGCTGACCGTGCGCCACGGCGCATCGTTGTCGTACGCACCGGTGCGTCATCGCGTCGAACGCGAACCGGCAATGCTGCACATGGGTGCGTCGTTCTGCCTGTACGGCGTGCTCGATTTCGTGGTCGACAATTACCTGCCGATCATGAACGAGTTCCGCGACACGCTGGAACGCCTGGAAAAAGACATCTTCGCCGATGACTACAAGCGCGAAACGGTGGTGCGCCTGTATGAGCTCAAGCGCGAACTCAACAAGATGCGCCTGGTGGTTGCACCGCTGCAGGACGTGCTCTCGCACCTCAAGCGCAACCCCGGCTCACTGATCCACAAAGAAGTGGGCATCTACCTGCGCGACGTGCTCGATCACGCCGTTCGCACCAGCGATGCCATCGACACCTTGCGCGAAATGCTGGGCACCGCACTGAGCGTCAACCTGTCGATGGTCACGCTCGCCCAGGGTGAGACCGTCAAACGCCTGGGCGCCTGGGCCGCCCTGCTGGCCGCCCCGACCCTGATCACCAGCTGGTACGGCATGAATTTCACCCATATGCCAGAGCTCGACGCCCGCTACGCCTACCCACTGCTGGTCGCCGGTATCGTCGGCTCCTGCCTGGTGTTGTATCGCCTGTTCAAGCGCGCTCGGTGGCTTTAGGGCCACGTTGCGGCCCGGAATTCGGGATTGGGCATTCGGGATTGGTTTGAGCAGTTGGCTGGTTGTTGATTGTCAACCTGGCCCAGGATGCCCGTAAGTCGCGATCGTCTGCTCTTACCAATCCCCACTCCCGAATCTCAACTCCCGGCCGTCACGCCACATAAATCGTCTTGATGTTCATGAATTCGTGGATGCCGTGATCGGCCAGCTCGCGGCCGAAGCCGGAACGCTTGATGCCGCCGAAGGGCAAGCGCACATCGCTCTTGACCACTGAATTGACGAATGCCGCCCCGCACTGCAACTGCTGCGCCACGCGCTCGCCGCGTTTGGCATCTGCCGTCCACACGCTGCCGCCCAGGCCGAAGGTGGTGTCGTTGGCCACGCGCACCGCTTCTGCTTCATCAGCAACCCGAATGATCGAGGCGACCGGGCCGAAGAACTCTTCGTCGTATGCCGGCATGCCAGGTGCGACATTGTCGAGGATCGTCGCCGGATAACCGGCATGCGAGCCGGCGACCGGTTCGCCGCCCAGCAAGACCTTGGCACCCTTCGCCACGCTGGCCTGCACCTGCTTGTGCAGTTCGTCGCGCAGGTCGGCACGCGCCATCGGCGCCAGTGTGGTGCTCTCTTGCTGCGGGTCGCCGACGACGCGCTTGGCTGCCGCGGCGACGAAGCGTTCGATGAACTGGTCGGCAATCGCATCCACCACGATGAAACGCTTGGCGGCGATGCAGGTCTGCCCGCTGTTGTCGAAGCGCGACTGCACGGCCGATTGCACGGTGTGCTCCAGATCGGCGTCTTCCAGCACCACGAAGGCATCGCTGCCGCCGAGTTCCATCACGCACTTCTTCAGCTGGTCGCCCGCGTTTGCGGCCAGCGAGCGGCCGGCGCGTTCGCTGCCGGTCAACGTCACCGCGGCGATACGGTCGTCGCGCACGACATCGGCGGCCTGGTCGTTATCGATATGCAGCACATCGAACACGCCTGGCGGAATCCCGGCGGCGTCCAGTACCTCCTTCATGACATCGGCGCAGCGCGGCACATTGCTGGCGTGCTTGAGCAACGACACATTGCCGGCCATCAGGCTGGGGGCCAGAAAGCGGAAGGCTTGCCACAACGGAAAATTCCACGGCATCACCGCGAAGACGCAGCCCAACGGTTCGTAGCGCACGTAGCTGGATTGCGCTTCGGTAGGAATGTCGCGCGGCGCCAGATACGCGGCGGCGTGTTCGGCGTAATACGCGCAGGCCTGTGCGCACTTGTCGACCTCGGCCAGCGCCTCGCGGCGCAGCTTGCCCATCTCGGCGGTCATGATGCGCTGCAGGTCGTCGCGTCGCTTGGTCAGCTCTTCGCCGACGCGGCGCAGCAACGCGCCACGCTCGCCCAGCGGCAACGCGGCCCAGGCCGGAAATGCCTTGGCGGATGCGGCCAGACGCGCTTCGATGGCGGCGGCATCCATGGTCTGCTGAGTGTGCTCGACCTGGCCACTAGTCGGGTTGACGGTGTCGTAGGACATGGCGTTCTCCAATAGCAGGACGGCCATGCTAGTCACCGGAAAGTTGTAGCCGCGTCACAACCCCCTGAAATCGCTGCAACGCTGTGTTTGCTGGCGGCGCGACGCAACGACGCATCTCTGCCGTACAACGCGACATCGCATGGCATCGCAAATGCCGCCTGCAGAACAACGTAATGGAACCAGGACTGCCCCGCCAACCGCACAAAGTGCTATGGCATCGCGTGATTGGCGCACATTCATGGAGGATGACCACAATGCACCGGAATCTCAGTGTTCTGGTTGTACCTCGCACCAGCGCGTGCCTACCTGGATGCGCCTTCGTCCAGGACCTGCTGCGTGGCCCGCGGCCCGGTCCGGCCGGGTTTGTCACCGTGCACTGCACCAGCCTGATGCCCGATCCCACGCAACCCTGCGAGGAAGACGCACGGCGCGCTTGCGCAGACACCGCGATCCGCCAACTCATCACCGTGCGTTCGTCGCCGAACACGGTCACGATCTTTCCAGACAAGCGCAAGTCCAAGGATGGCGACAAGGACAACGGCAGAAACCGCGCCGACGAACAACCCAGCGTCGAGCAACACGGCTACAACATCAGTGCCGAATATCAGTGCTACCTCACCAAGCCGCAGCCCTGGAACAGCGGTTACACGCCACCAACCAGGTAAGCGCCGCTGATTGAACGGTTGCACGCGTGGGCCGGCAGGTGCGGTAAGCGTTCTGACGCGACCTGCCGCCTTGGCCCACGTCGGTCGCTCAGGCGCTGCGTCTTTCTGGCCGCCGATTGGTCGGGTGCATTGGCCACGTCAACGCGGGCGTGCGCTCAGGCAATCGCTTGTTGCGCCAGTTGCGCATCGCGCAGGCGACGTTTTTTGCTGCGCGCCAGCAACCACCAGCCGATCACCGCAGCCACCGACACCGCCAGCACCATCACCGTGGCCAGGGCGTTGATCTTCGGGCTGATGCCCAGGCGCACCGACGAGAACACCTTGATCGGCAAGGTGGTGGAACTGGGCCCGGCCAGGAAACTGGCGATCACCACATCGTCCAGCGACAACGTAAAGGCCAGCAGCCAGCCCGATGCCAGGGCCGGCGCGATGATCGGCAAGGTGATCAGAAAAAATACCTTCAACGGTGTGGCACCGAGATCCATCGCGGCTTCTTCCAGCGAGCGGTCCAGCTCCTGCAGCCGCGAAGAGATCACCACGGTCACAAACAATACGGTGAAGGTGACATGCGCCATCCAGATCGCCACCGCGCCGCGCGGCGCGGTGCCGAGCACGCCGCCCATGGACACCAGCAACAGCAGGATCGACAAACCGATGATGACTTCGGGCATCACCAGCGGCGCGGTGATCAGTGCGCCGAACAGGGTCTTGCCGGGGAAACGCCGCATGCGCACCATTGCCATGGCGGCCATCGTGCCCAGCACCGTCGATGCGCAGGCCGTCCAGAACGCCACCTTCAGGCTGACCCAGGCTGCGTCGAGCAATTGCCGGTCGTGCAGCAATTGGCCGTACCACTTGGTCGAGAATCCGCCCCATACCGTCGCCAGACGCGAGGCGTTGAACGAATACACCATCAACAGCAGGGATCGGCAGATACAGGAACCCGAAACCCAGCACGAGCACACTGGCGCCGAGCAGGCGCCCACCGCGCGAGGCGCGCATCATGTCAGCCGCCCTTCCAGCTCACGCTGCTGGTAGCGGTGGAAGATCAGGATCGGCAACAACAGCAGCAGCAACATCACCGTGGCCACGGCCACGGCCGCTGCCGCCGGCCAGTCGCGGTTGTTGAAAAACTCGCCCCACAGCACGCGGCCGATCATCAAGGTGTTCGGCCCGCCCAGCATTTCCGGGATGACGAATTCGCCCACCGCCGGAATCATCACCAGCATGCAGCCGGCCACGATGCCGTTGCGCGACAGCGGCAAGGTGATGCGCACGAACGCCTGCCACGGCCGCGCACCCAGGTCATAGGCGGCTTCGAGCAGACGGTTGTCGTGCTTGACCAGGTTGGCGTACAGCGGCAACACCATGAACGGCAAATAGCAGTACACGATGCCGATGTAGGCGGCGATTGGCGTGTATAACGGTGAGCACTACGCCGTCGTCTTCGCCCCAGCCCACCCACACGGTGTCGCCCCAGGTCAGCGCTTCGCTGGCCCAGCGCTGGCGATTGGCGAAGTTGGCCATCAGCTTGATCCCGCTGGGCAGGCGCACGTGATACACCGAATGGCTGCCGAAATAGGCGATGTCCTCGATCACGCCCTGCGCCTTGTTGCACGCCTGCGTCGGCTCGTCCTTGCCGATGGCGAGCTTTTCCGGGCGCAGCGCGAACGCCACCGCCTGCCCTTCGAAGCCGGTGATGCCGTGACCGATGCGGATGCAGGCATCGAACGCAGAGGTCTTCAAGCCGACGTAATCGGGCGCGTCGTCGGCGATGACCGCATCGATCAGATTGACCGAGCCGATGAACTCGGCCGCAAAGCGATTCGCTGGCTGCTCGTAGATTTCGTCGGGCGTGCCGACTTGTTGAATCCAGCCCTGGTCCATCAGCGCGATGCGGGTGGCCATCGTCATGGCCTCTTCCTGATCGTGGGTCAGCATGACGCAGGTGACGCCGGAGGTTTCGATGATGTTGACCAGCTCCAGCTGCATCTGCGAGCGCAGCTTCTTGTCCAGCGCGCCCATCGGTTCGTCCAGCAACAACAGCTTGGGCCGCTTGGCCAGCGAGCGCGCCAGGGCCACGCGTTGCTGCTGCCCGCCGGAGAGCAGATGCGGCTTGCGCTTGGCCAGCGCGCCAAGCTGCACCAGCTCGAGCATCTCGCCGACACGGGCGGCGATCGCAGCCTTGGACAAGCCTTCCTGTTTCAGGCCGAAGGCGATGTTCTGCTCCACGCTCATATGCGGAAACAGCGCATACGACTGGAACATCATATTGATCGGGCGTTCGTACGGCGGCAGCGCATCGATGGGCTGACCGTCCAGAACGATGCGCCCACTGCTTGGCCGGTCGAACCCCGCAAGACAACGCAGCAGCGTGGATTTGCCACTGCCCGAGCCTCCCAGCAACGCGAACATTTCGCCCTTGCGGATCTGCAGGCTGACAGCGTCCACGGCAACGAATCCATCGAACTCCTTGCGGACCTCGCTAATGCTGAGATAACCGCTGTCGTAAGGGGCAACATGCGGCTGCGGCGTGGTCTCGGTGGATGCCATCGAACTCCTCACTCCTCCCAATGCAGACCAGCACAACAGCGACCGACGACCATCATGGCAAAACCCGAGCGCGGCGGCGCGCTTGAACCCGTCGTGCCCGAGCCACGCTCGCCCGGCAGTCGCGCAGTCGCTTTGCCAGCGGCGCTCAGCGTGCCTCCTGCGCCTGCTCGCTCCAGCCCAGCCCCAGACTCTTCTGCAGGGCCACGTAATTCACCAGCAACTGCACCTGGGCCTGCGCGGCAGCGTCCTGCGCCGACAACTGCTGGCGTTGCACATCCAGCAGATCGATGGACGAGGTGGCACCGGCATCGCGCCGTTGCTGCATCAGCCCGGCCGAACGCGTGGCCGAGGCTTCGGCCTGGCGTGCGACCACCAGTTGCTTGCGTGCCGAACCGAAGCGCGCCAACGCCGAATTGGCATCCTGCAAGGCAGCCAGCACGGTCCCTTCGTACGCTGCCGTACGACCGGCATTGCTGGCGCGCGCCTGCTCCACCTGCGCGCGGGTCTTGCCGAAATCGAAGATCGACCAGCGCAGCATCGGCACCGCAAACCTGGCCAGCGCATCGGAATTGAAATCGCTCGGCGAGCCGGCGACCCAACTCAACCCGCCCAGCAGACTCACCTGCGGGAAATAGCCGTTCAAGGCCTCGCCGATCTGCGCACTGGACGCGGCCAGCTCACGCTCGGCCTTGCGCACGTCCGGGCGCCGGCGGATCAACGCGCCGGCATCGTCCACGCGCACCTGGGTGGGCAACATCGGCAGCGGCTGCGGCGCGCTCAGCAGGGAATCCAGCGCGCCGGGCGCGCGCCCGACCATCAGCGCCAGCTGGTCCTGCGCTTCTTGCGATTGCATTTCCAGCGGCAGGCGCTGCGCTTGCTGCTGCTGCACCTGGGTGGCGATCTGCTCGACCTGCAGATCCGACGCGGCGCCCTGCCCACGACGTTGCTGCACCAACTGCAACGTCTGGCGGATCTTGTCCAGGTTGGCATCGGCGATGGCCAGGCGCGCCTGCAAGCCGCGGTAGTTGAGATAGACCTGCCCGACTTCGGCGGCCAGCTGCACTTGCGCATCGGCCAGCTCGGCCTCGGAGGCCTGCGCCTGTGCCAGCGCACCTTCGGCGGCGCGGCGGCGGCGGCCGAAGACATCCAGCTCCCAGCTCGCATCGAAACCGGCGCTGTAGATCTGGGTCTTTTCAAGATCCAGCGCCTGGTTGCCGGCAGCCGGCGGCTGACCGGGTTGGCCTTGCTGCTGCAGCCCACCCAGCGTGTCGACGATGGTGTGCGGCGGCTCGGCGTAGGCATACAGCGCGCTGGCATTGAGCGTGGGCAAGCGCTCGGCGCGGCGTCGCTGTGCCAGCGCGCGGTTGGCGCGTAACCGCGCCTGCGCGGCGCGCAGGTTGGGGCTGTCGGCCAATGCCTGGGTGACCAGCTGGGTGAGGGTCGGGTCCTGCAGTTCTTCCCACCAGTGGTTCAACGGTGCAGCTGCCACGACGTCTGCACCACTGGCGCGATGCAGGGCCGGCGCCTGCATCGCCGCATCGGCCACGGCTGGCGGCTTGGTGTAGTTGGGGCCGAGCATGCAGCCACCAAGCATCAGCGTGCTCAACGCCACAGCCAGTGGCATGCGGATCAGGCGCATGGAATCAGTGCATTGCAAGGTGCGCCCCCTTGGGTAACGGCTTGAGCAAAAAGGCCAGCGGAATCGTGCAGACCACGATCACGCCGAAGATCCAGAACAGATCGCTATAGGTCATCACCAGGGCCTGCTGTTTCACCAGCCGGGCCAGCTGCGCGACCGAGCGAATGGCGGCCTCGCCGCCGGCGCTGGCGCTGGCGTGCATCTGTGCAGTGATCCCAGCCAGAAAATCCTGCGCACGCGACGAATTGGCGGTCACGGCGCTGCCGATGGTTTCGATGTGGAACGTCATGCGGCGCTCCTGAAAGGTGGAGATCAGCGCCAGACCGACCGAGCCTCCCAGGTTGCGGCCAGCGTTGAACAAGCCGGAGGCGTCGCCCGCCAGTTCCGGCGGCACCGACGAAATCGCTGCCTGATTGAGCGACATCATTGCCAGCGCCAGGCCACAGCCCTGCAGCAACTGCCCGGCGACAAAATGCGTGCCCACGGTGTCCGCGGTCAGCGTCAGATTGACGAAACAGGCAGCGGCAAAACAGATCAACCCGGCAATCACCAAGATGCGCACGTCCACCATTTCCAGCAGCTTGGGCATCATCGGCATCAGCAGCACGGTCGGCAGCCCGGACAGCAGCAGCACATACCCGGCCTGCTCGGTGTTGTAGCCCGAGATCACCGCCAGGAACTGCGGAATCATGTACATGACGCCGAACAGGATCATGCCCACCGCCATCACCATGATGAAGACCGCGCCGAAGCTGCGCTGCACCAGCGGCGACAGACGGATCACCGGAGGCCGGCGCCGGAACTGGCTGATCACCAAGGCGATGAATCCGCTCAACGCAATCAGGCTCAGCGTATTGATCTCGCTGGATTCGAACCAACGCTCGCGCTGGCCTTCTTCCAGCACCACGGTCAACCCGCCCAAACCGGCGGTCAGCCCGTAGATGCCCAGCCAATCAGCATTGAGCAGTCCGGCCCAGTCGCCTTTTTCATGCTTGAGGCCAAGCAGCAGCAGCGCGACCAAGCCAACGCAGATCGGCACGTTGATGAAAAACGCGTAGTGCCAGCTGACGTTTTCGGTGAGCCAGCCGCCGAGCAGCGGGCCGATCACCGGGCCCATGATCACGGTCATGCCGAACAGGGCGGTGCCCAAGGTCTGCTCGCTCGGCGGTAGCCGCGTGGCGACGATGGTCAGCGCGGTCGGAATCAAGGCGCCGCCAGCCAGCCCCTGCCCCACGCGGCCGATGATCATCATCGAAAGCGACGTCGACAGCCCGCACACCACCGAGAACGCAGTGAACATCACCGCACAGATCAGCAGGAAGTTACGCAGGCCCAGCGTGCGCGCGAACCAACCGGTCAGCGGAATCATGATGATCTCGGCCACCAGATAGGCGGTGGAGATCCAGGTGCCTTCGGTGCCGCTGGCACCGACTTCGCCCTGGATGGTGGGCAATGCCGCATTGACGATGGAAATATCCAGCGTCGCCATGAACGAGCCGATGGTGCCGGCCAGCACCGCCAACCAGGCGCCCAGCTCGGCCTTCTCGCGCTGGGCGCTACCGCCGGCACGCGGGCCGGTGGCGGCCGCTGCGCTCATCGCGCGCGCTCCTGCTCCTGCACGCGGTCGGATTCTTCTTCGGCGCGCTGCTTGGCGTCCTTGGCCGAGCGCGTGTCGACGGTGACTTCCACCGACATGCCCGGAACCAACACCTTGCGCGCCTCGTCACCCGCCAACACGCGGATGCGCACCGGCACGCGCTGCACCACCTTGGTGAAGTTGCCGGTGGCGTTTTCCGGCGGCAGCAAGGCGAACTGCGAGCCGGTGCCCGGCGACAGGCTCTCGACCTTGCCGTGCAGTTTTACGCCGGACAACGCATCGACCTCGATCTCGGCCGGCTGGCCGGGACGCATCAGGCCGACCTGGGTTTCCTTGAAATTGGCGACAAGATACAGCGATTGCTGCGGCACGATGGTCATGGTGCGGGTGCCGGCGCCGAGGAACTGACCCACCTGCACGGTCTTGTCGCCGACACGGCCGTGGATGCGGCTGGTCAGGCGGGTGTCTTCCACCGCCACGCGCGCTTGATCGGCATCGGCGGTGGCCTGCTTCACGCCGGCCTGTGCCTGTTCCAGTTGCGCGCGGCTGGCCTGGATCTGGCTTTCGCCGGCCTTGGCCTGCGCCTGCGCGGCGTCGTACTGAGCGCGTGCGCGGGCCAGATCATGTTGCAGGCTTTCCTGATGCTCGTGGGTGTCGGCGCCTGAGGCGGCCAATGGCGCGAAGCGCTTCACCTCGGCCTGGGCGAACCTGAGGGTGGCAGTCGCGGCAGTGACCTGGGTGCGTGCCTGCAACAACGCCGACTCCTGCGCGGAGACATTGGCGGTGGCAGCGACGATATCGGCCTGGCGTGCGGCGATGGCGGCTTCGGCCTGCTGCAGGGTGGCCTGGTAGGTGCGGTCGTCGATCTGCAGCAGCGGCTGGCCGGCCTCCACGATCTGGTTGTCGCTCACCAGCACCTTGGTCACGTAACCGCTGACGCGCGGCGCCACTGCCACCGAATCGGCCTGCAGATAGGCGTTATTGGTGTCTTGCATGTAGCGGCCCTTGATCAGGTAACAGGCCAGCCACACCACCAGCAAGATCAGCACCAGTACCCCGACCAGGATCAGCGTCCACTTCACCTTGGGGTTCTTCAACGGCGAGGGCTTGGGCGACTCCTGCTCGTCGCGCGCGCCGGCGCCCTGCGCATCCGTGGCCGAACACTGGCCGTCATTGGACTGATGATCGTGATTGCTCAAAGGATGCGTCCTGTGTGAGGGGCGAGGCATGCCCTGCATCCGTCAGATCAGCGGCTTCAGCGAGGGTGGCGCAACCATACAATATTTGTACCACTCAGTACAGGTTACATGACGCGCCGATCGGGTGGCATCTGGACCGATGGTCACCCGATGAAAACGGCCGTCGCTATGCGCCCCACGGCACCATCTGCCTGCTCTGTTAGAGAGTGCGCCGGACGAGCGCCTCGCCACGCAGCGCAGCCAGGCGCTCTATCTCGCACGGCAGCTCAACGACCGGTCTTGGTATCGGTCCACAGCCGCGTGTACAGCCGGTCCACTTCGGGCGAATTGATCGCGTAAGTAGTCGCCCCTGAAAAACCCCCAGACCGCATCCATTGCAAGGCCTCACCTGCGGTTTTGGCGTGCTGGAACTGCCAGTTTTCGTTACTCTACCCACTTCCACTGTGTTACAAATAATCGTACCTTTGTGCCACTATTGGAAGACCTTCAGGCCGCGCGGGAGAGCTGTGTTGAATAGGACACTGGAAGTGCGTTTTGAACAGTACGGGGAAGTAGTTGCTGCCGCCCTGTCCC
>NZ_JBBYGR010000080.1:0-44801 GCF_038405005.1 Xanthomonas sp. JL1
TCCAACCTAAAGCGTTCGCTGGACGGTGCCTATCACGCCTTCAAATTCGCCAAATACGCCCAGCGCTACCTGGCAGAGACGATGTGGCGGTTCAACCGCCGTTTCGATCTGACCCGGCTGGTGCCCAGCTTGCTGCCCGCCGCAGCCGCCAGCAAGCCGTGGTCCGAGCGGGCCCTGCGTGATGTCACCATGTTCACCGCTGAAAGTGCGTGCTAATCAGGTGGTGAATTGAGCGCGGCGGTGCTTCTGGCCGAGCGATGCGCCACCTAGTGTCGCGTTCCGTTGATACACGTTGGATATCGCGTACATGGCGCGCCCGGGTGCCGAAGAGATCCAGCTCGACCTGATTCTGGATTGCCGCAGCAATGTGGCAGCGTACCCCGCATTTCAAGCGTATTTTCGGACTTATCAGCCGCCGTTGCTGGCCGTGTGGGGCCAGCACGACCCAGCCTTTATCCCGGCTGGCGCGCAGGCCTACCGCAGGGATCTGCCAAAGGCCGAAGTGCACCTGCTGGACACAGGGCACTTTGCACTGGAGACGCATGCGGTGCAGATTGCCGACTACATCAGTGATGTTCTCTCGCGTACGCTCAGAGCAGCGGGATAACGCGGTCAGTTTGTATCCGCAATGCGGATGCAGCGGCAGGGATGCGTGCAGGCGCAGATTGCAGGGCAATCGGGCATGCTAACCTACTGGGATAACCGCCGAGATATGCCGATGATCGCCTCGCACCGATGGACAGCGTTGTTCGTGCTCGTCATCCTGATGCCGTTGCCTGCGTTTGCAGGGACGCCGGAGGGCGGTTACCGGCAGCCGCCAGAGCCGCTGCTGAGCGTGATGCGCGCGCCGCTCAATCCATCGCCGCGGCCGGATCCTACCGGCAGGACCTTGTTGCTGGTGCAGCGCACCCAGTATCCGCCGATCGCACGGGTGGCCGAGCCCTATCTCAAGCTGGCCGGCGTGCGCGTGGAGCCGCGCACGCATAGTCGCCACGACATGTCCAACGGATACGGCATTCGTTCCTGCCTGGAGGGCTTCAGCCTGGTGGATATCGCCAGCGGCAAGCAGACGGCCGTGAGCTTGCCGGCCGGCGCCTGTCCGGCATTGCCGGTGTGGTCGCCGGATGGGCGCCGGTTCGCCTTCAACAATACGGCGGCCGACCATGTCGAACTCTGGGTGGGAGACGTTGCGACCGGGCAGGTACGCAAGATCGACGGTGTGCAGCTCAATCCTGTGCTTGGCGGCGAGATCCAATGGCTGGGCGGCAGCAGCACCCTGCTGTTGAAGACCGTGCCGCAGGATCTGGGTCCCGCACCGCGCAAGGCGGCGGTGCCGCCAGGCCCGGAGGTCAAGGAAACCATCCAGGGCAAGGGCGAAAGCAGCACCTATGAGGCCCGCGATACGCTGTCCAGTCCGCAGGACGAGGCGTTGTTCACCTATTACGCCACCGCGCAACTGCTCACGGTAGATGCGGCAACCGGCAGTCAGCGCAAGCTCGGGACGCCTGCGGTCTACAGCAACGTCGATGGCGCGCCCGATGGTCGCCACGTGCTGGTAGAACGGTTGAAGCCGCCGTATTCCTACGTCACCACCTATGCGCGGTTTGCCCACGATGTGGCGGTGTTGGACCTGGAAACTGGCAACGAGCGTGTGCTTGCCAATCTGCCGGTCGCGGACCGGGTGCCGGTGCAGGGCGTGCCAACCGGTCCACGCGCCTACGCCTGGCGTGCCAATCAACCAGCCACGCTGGTCTGGGCCGAGGCGCTGGACGGCGGCGACTGGAAAACCAGCGTGCCCGCTCGCGATACGTTGATGACGCTGGCGGCACCGTTCACCGCCAAACCGCGCGCGCTTGCGCGCGTGCAGCAGCGGTATGCAGGCCTGTCGTGGTTTGCAGAAGGCGGGCAAGCCTTGCTGGACGAGTACGACGAGAATCGCCATTGGCGGCGCACCACGCTCGTGGATGCCGACCGCCCCGGCGCTGGCGAGCGCGTGTTGTTCGACCTGTCCACCGACGATCTGTATGCCGATCCCGGCTTGCCCGAAATGCGCGTGCTCGCCAACGGCCAAGCCGTGCTGCGCGAGGCGCAAGGTGCGTTGTTCCTGAGTGGGCAAGGCGCCTCGCCCGCGGGCGACCGGCCGTTTCTGGATCGCTACACGCTTGCCACCGGCAAGAGCCAGCGGCTGTTTCGCAGCGACGCGCATGTGGACGAGGTGTTCTTCGGATTTGCAGGCGACGAGACGTCGCGCCTGCTGACCTGGCATCAGTCGCTGACCGACCCGCCTAACGTGTATGTGCGGACCTTGGGCGAACCGCTACCGGCGCCGGCTGCGGGCGAAGCCGCCTTTGCGTCCACTGCCACGCCGGTGACGCATTTCGCGGACCCGACCCCGCTGGTGAGGCAGATCAAGAAGCGTTTGGTGAGCTACAAGCGCAAGGACGGCGTGGACTTGTCGTTCACCCTGTACACACCGCCCGGCTACAAGGAAGGCACGCGCGTGCCGGCCATCCTGTACGCCTACCCGCTCGACTATGCCGATCCCTCCAAAGCTGGCCAGGTCAGCGGCGCCAGCGAGCGCGATTTCACTCGTCTCAATTACTACCAGCTGCTGCTATTGGCCGGCTACGCCATTATCGACGATGCCGCTTTCCCTATCGTGGGCGACCCCAAGACCGCCTACGACACCTACCTGCAGCAACTGGTCGATGACGCCACCGCCGCGGTGGACAAGGCCGTGGAGTTGGGCGTGGTCGACCGTCAGCGCATCGGCGTCACCGGCCATAGCCACGGCGCGTTGATGACGGCCAATCTGTTGGCGCATACAGATCTGTTTCGCGCCGGTGCCGCCACCAGCGGCAGCTACAACAAGACCTTGACGCCATTCGGATTCCAGAGCGAACGTCGGTCGTTCTGGAAAGCGCCGGACGTCTATGCGCAAGCGTCGGCATTCTTCCACGCCGATAAAATCAACGAACCGTTGTTGATCGTGCATGGCATGGACGATGCAAACCCCGGTACCGAAACCACCCAGGCACCGCGCTTGTTTCAGGCCATTCGGGGCAACGGTGGCACCGCACGCCTGGTGCTCTTGCCCTTCGAACCGCACTGGTACAGCGCACGCGAATCCAATGAAGACCTGGTGGCCGAAATGCTGGAATGGTTCGACCGTTACGTCAAAAACGCACCGCCGCGCGACGCGCAGCACGCCAACGATGTGAGATGACGCGCAACGCACACCAAGGCGGCACTTGCCGGGCTAAAGCGGCTAACAAAACGTCGCGAGCGCTCGTCAGGTGGGCGTGGACGGCGCGCTCAGAACCGCAGTGTACGCATATGGTACATGCCGTTCCGAGCACCGGCCGCGCCCGCCTGACGGCTGCGCAGTCATTTTTCAGCTGCTCTTAGTCTGCCGACAGCGACCCAAGGGTGAAGCCAGACACCGCATTTACCTTGCCGCGCCACAGCACACCGCGGTTGCTGGGCAGTGGCTGGCCGCCGGGCGAGAAGCAACGCGATTCGATCAGGTGGATGAACTGCGGCGGCGTGCTGCCCTGCTGCGCATCGTCTTCGAAGTCGTAGATGCTGGCGTGGCTGGCGAACGCGCGACGGATCTCTTCTTTTTCATCGGCCGGGCCGGGATAGGCAGCAGAGAACTCCTGCGCGAATGCTTCGAAATACCGCTTGCCGCTGACCAACTGGCCGGAAATGACGATGCCTTCGAGAAATAGCGTGACGCCAAACTGCACGTTCGACGTGTTGGCAATGCCGACCAACTTCTGCAGATACCAATCCACGCTCTGCCCATCGAACGCCAGCTTGACGTCTTCCAGCGACGGTTGATTTTGATCTTGGTCTGTCATGTTGCACTCCCTGAGTAGATTCGACGACGCGTTAGACGCAACGCACATGTGGATGGATCGCCATTGGCGTGCCTAAGCATCGCACACCGATCGCCGAAGTTGCCGCGGTTGGGTTCGCTAAGTGTCCTCATGTACGGCCGTCTTGCGACATATGGACGCTTTCATCTGATGCGCGGGCCATGGTGCGGCGCTATGCGCCACCTTTTCCCGGCGGGAGAAGGAAATGGTAGCCCCTCTCACTACGGAGCGAGGCGGCACGGCTTGCGCGGCACTGGCGCGCGTGCCCTGGAGCGCCTGCGCCGCGGAGCGGGGGTGGGGTGAGGGGACGGCGCGAGCCACCCGAGCCACCCGACCCAAGCAGGCATGCAAACCGCCACGCTCGTTACACTTACCCGGCTCACTCCCACACGACACACGCAACATGCAATTGATCGATATCGGCGCCAACCTCACCCACGACTCGTTCGACCGTGATCGCGATGCGGTGCTGCAGCGCGCACGCGATGCCGGCGTGGGGCAGCTGGTGATCACCGGCGCTAGCCGCGAGCATTCGCCACTGGCCTTGCAACTGGCGCAGCAACACCCCGGATTCCTGTACGCCACCGCCGGTGTGCACCCGCACCATGCGGTGGAATGCACCGCCGAATGCGAAGCGGAAATGCGGACGCTGCAGGCGCATTCGCAGGTGGTGGCCGTGGGTGAGTGCGGGCTGGATTACTTCCGCGATTTCGCGCCGCGCCCGGCGCAGCACAAGGCGTTCGAACGCCAGCTGCAGTTGGCTGCCGATAACGGCAAGCCGCTGTTCCTGCACCAGCGCGACGCGCATGAAGATTTCCTCGCCATCATGCGCAGCTTCGAAGGCCGCCTGGGTGCCGCGGTGGTGCATTGCTTCACCGGCACGCGCGAGGAACTGTTTGCGTATCTGGACCGCGATTACTACATCGGCATCACCGGCTGGCTCTGCGACGAACGCCGCGGCGCGCATCTGCGCGAGCTGGTGCGCAACATTCCGGCCAACCGCTTGATGATCGAGACCGATGCGCCGTACCTGCTGCCGCGCACGCTCAAGCCGATGCCCAAGGACCGCCGCAACGAGCCGATGTTCCTGTCGCATATCGTGGAAGAACTGGCACGCGATCGTGGCGAAGATGTGGCCGTGACCGCTGCCAACAGCACGGCAGCGGCACGTGCCTTCTTCCGCTTGCCGGAGCCTGCCGGCGCGAAGGGCAGCTGACAAAATGTAGCGAGCAGTCGTCAGGTGGGTGCGGCCGGCACGCAGGGATTGCAGCGCTCGCGTGCTACATGCCGCACCGAGCACCGGCCACGTCCGACTGGCAGTGGGTGTCATCGTCGTGCCAGCCGTTCCAGACGTGTTGGCGGCCTTGTGCATCGCTCAGCAGGGTGGCGCGTGCGCCGATCCACTGCGCAGCCGCCTGCAAGCGCGACGGTGCCACGTTGAAGGCCAGAGCACGCTGCCCACCGGACGCTGCGCCTGCACGCATTCCAGCGTGGACCAGCCGATGCGGACGGCGTTGCCATGCACGGGCAACGCCAACACATCGCGGTAGAAACGTAGCGTCAGGCCAGGGTCTAGGCAGGGCAGCAGCAGATGACGGAGATGCATGGCAATAAAATTGGTGGAAAGCCGGCATTGAACGACCTCAATCGCGGTTGAGGTCAAGCCGATGTTGCACGTATTTTTGAAAATAGCGCGCCATCATCAGGCTAGGCGAACAGCGCAGAGAACCGCAGCATGCGCGTAAGAGCGGCTAGACAACCGTAGCGAGCGGTCGTGAGGTGGACGCACCCGGCGACCAGGAGCCGCACTCTACGCGTGTGATGCCGATTTCGAGTACCGGCCGCACCCACCTGATGCCTGCACAGTCGTTCCGGTAGCCCAAGCAGTCACGTGACCGACGCCGATCCCAGGTTACGACATCCGCTTGGCAGCGTTGCACTGACCTCGATTCGCTGACCTTGCCCGGTGCAGCAGCATGCGCATGCACGAAATGACCCAGCCATGTGCCAAACCGCTGCGATGACGCCATTGCGCGAAGCGGAAGCAAGCGCCACTGAGCGTTCGTCCGCTACCGCCAAGCACGCTCAGATCAACTCCGCCAACGCCCATAAATGCCGCACCAATGGTGTGGTCTCCAATGCAGCCGGCGCGACGGCCAGGGCCAGGCGCGCCAGCGGCATATGGCCTTCGATATCCAGATAGCGCACGCCGGGGCGCTGCAGCTGTGCAGTGGAGGCAGGCACCACCGAGACGCCCAGTTCGGCGGCCACCAGATTGATGATCGACGACATCTGCGGCGCTTCCTGGGTGATGCGCAGGGTCACGCCGGATTCGCGGCAGGCGGCCAGGATTTCGTCGTACAGGCTGGAGCCGAAGCTGCGCGGAAACAGGATGAAAGGCTCGCCGGCCAGTGCCGCCAACGGGGCGCTGTTGCGCGTGGCCAGGGGGTGCGCGGCGGGGACGGCGATCTTCATCGGCTCGTCGGTAAAGCGCAGCAACTGCAGATCCGCTGGCGTGCTCAGACCGTAGCGCACGAACGCCGCATCCAGCCTGCCTTCGGCCAACCCCACCAGCAGGCTGGCGGTATTGGTCTCGTCCAGCAGCAATTCGACTTGCGGCCACGTGCGGCGGAAATCGCGAATCAACCGCGGCACCACCGGGCTGAAGGCGGCCGAGGCGGTGAAGCCCAGGCGCAACCGCCCGGATTCGCCACGCGCCACCCGGCGTGCGGTTTCGGCAGCGCGTTCCACATCGGCGAGCACGCGGCGCACTTCACCCAGGAATGCCTCGCCGGCCAGGGTGAGCTCGGCCCCGCTGTGGGTGCGCCGAAACAACGGCGTGCCCAGCTCGCGTTCCAGCGTCTGGATCTGCTGGCTCAGCGGCGGCTGGCCGATGCCCACCCGCGCGGCAGCACGGGTGAAGTTGCCTTCTTCGGCGACCGCCAGGAAGTAACGCAGGTGGCGCAGTTCCATCCATCTTTTCCAGATATGACAACTGCCGGAATCATATATTGGACAGGGGGTGGCGGCGGGCGAATACTCGCCATCCTACGTCTCAAGTGCGCGCTTGTGCCTTCCTCCGATCGCCGTCCGGGTCCGCTGCTCCACCCATCCCCCAGTACCGTCGCCGGCGCCGGCGCCGACGCACTCGCAGCGCTGCGCATCCGCCTGGCACTGTTCCTGGCCGGCTTTGCCACCTTCTCGCTGCTGTACAGCGTGCAGCCGGTGCTGCCCGAATTCGCGCGCGCCTTCCAGGTGGACGCAGCGACCGCCTCGCTGCCGTTGTCGCTGGCCACCGGTGCACTGGCCCTGGCGATCTTTTGCGCTGGCGCAGTGTCGGAAAACCTCGGTCGGCGTGGGCTGATGTTCGCGTCCATCGCCATCGCGGCGGTGCTCAACCTGATCGCGGCATTCCTGCCGCACTGGGGCGCCTTGGTCGTGATACGCACCTTGTCCGGCATCGCGCTGGGCGGGGTGCCGGCGGTGGCGATGGTGTACCTGGGGGAAGAATTGCCGGCCAACAAGATGGGTGCGGCCACCGGCCTGTACGTGGCCGGGAATGCCTTCGGCGGCATGAGCGGGCGCATCGTGATGAGCGTGCTGACCGACCACACCGATTGGCGCACCGCATTGGCGGTGTTGAGCGGGTTCGATCTGCTGTGTGCGCTGGCGTTCTTCTGGTTGCTGCCGCCGTCGCGCAACTTCGTGCGCCGGCACGGCATCAACCTGCGCTTCCATCTGAGCGCCTGGGCCGGGCATCTGCGCGACCGCAATCTGCCGTTTCTGTTCGCGCTGCCGTTCCTGTTGATGGGTGTATTCGTGTGCCTGTACAACTACGCCGGCTTCCGCCTGGGTGGGCCGGAATTCGGCTTGAGCCAGAGCCAGATCGGCATGATCTTCAGCGCCTATGTGTTCGGTATCGTCAGCTCGTCGGTGGCCGGTGCAGCGTCGGACCGGTTCGGGCGCGGGCCGGTGGTCACCGCCGGCATCGTGTTGTGCGTGCTCGGCGTGACGCTGACCCTGGCGCGTGTGTTGGCGGTGGTGGTGGCTGGCATCGTGCTGCTGACGATCGGGTTTTTCATCGCGCATTCGGCGGCCAGCGCGTGGGTCAGCCGGCTCGGTGGCGCGCATCGCAGCCATGCCGCGTCGCTGTATCTGCTGGCCTACTACGCCGGCGCCAGCACGATCGGCGCGCTCGGCGGCTGGTTCTGGCAGCACGGTGGCTGGGGCGCGTTGGTCGGTATGTGGCTGACGCTGTTGGCGATCGCTTTTGCGGCGGCCTACATCCTGCGCCAACGCGCCGACGACGCGCGTCCCTACGGGCGCTTTGCGCCACATCCTGTGCGGGGCGAGTGAGGCAGATCGACCGACGCTTCTGGCGTGCCCGCTTGCGGGTGGTTTGCGATGCATAAGACGTGGCAGCCGCCGCACCTTGTGCCAAGGTTGCCAACAGACGCGCACGCCGCCGCTCCAGGTCGGCCAGCTGACGCTCGATCAATTGCAGGCGCGCGCGATGCGTGTGTGCGGTTTCCGGGCACATCTGCGCGCCTTCCACCAGGCGCATGCAATCGGGGAAACCGCGACTGTCGTCCAGACTGAAGCCGGTGGCGATCAGCCGCTGAATCTGCCCCGCACCTGTGCAACGCACGCTGCAGGGAAGACCCGATAGCCATTGGCGCTGCGCGAGGACGTCAGCCATCCATGCGCATCGTAGTGACGAATCGCACGCACGCCGGCGCCGGTCTGCAGCGTCAGCGCGCCAATCCTCAGCAAGGGTTTGGAAGACGCGGCCATGCGGCAAGCATACGTTGCACGCAAGGCTTGACCCTCACCCTGGTGTGAGGCCGGAGGATGGCGGCGCTTCTGGTCTGGAGCTCACCGGATGTCGGTCCGTTCTTCTGCCATCCGCATGCTGCCGGTGCGCTATCTGCTGGTTTGCCTGCTGCTGTGAGGATCTGCTGCAGTTTGTCGAGCAGAGACGCGCCGCACATTGAACGCTGTCGGCAACTCCCCGGCCGGCAGCCCGGGCGGATTGCGATCAGCTGCGCGGCCCTGGTGTGATGCTGTACCGTCTCCAGGCTTGCATCCAGTGCGATGCGTTGCGCGTCACGTGCGCATCGTCACTCCGCCGACGGCGGTGTGATGCTGTGCTATTGCGCGCGCGCCGATCCGGCCGCCGACGTTGCGTCGTAGCGGGCGAACGACGCGCTGCCGGTGCACAGTGCTCCCATCGTTTCCGGAATTGCCAGATGACTGCTGTCCCCGCCCACGACGACCACGCGCTGCAGGACTTCATCGAGCGCCATCAGCGCCTGTTCGTGCTCACCGGTGCCGGTTGCAGCACCGATTCGGGCATTCCCGATTATCGGGATCTGCAAGGCGGCTGGAAGCGTCCGCAGCCGGTGACGTTTCAGGCCTTTATGGGCGAGCTGTCCACGCGGCAGCGCTATTGGGCGCGCAGCCTGGTCGGTTGGCCGCGGTTCGGCCTGGCGCAACCCAACGCCACCCATCACGCGCTCGCTGCGCTGGAAGCGCGCGGCCAGTTGGAAGTGCTGCTCACCCAGAACGTGGATCGCCTGCATCAGGCCGCCGGCAGCCAGGCGGTGATCGATCTGCATGGGCGGCTGGATGTGGTGCGCTGCATGGGCTGCGAACGCCGCATGCCACGTACCGAATTTCAACTGTTGCTCGAGCAGGCCAATCCGGGCTGGGCAGCGCGTGAGGCCGCGCAAGCGCCCGATGGCGATGCCGATCTGGACGATGTGGCCTTCGAGCATTTCGTGGTGCCGCCGTGCCCGGTGTGCGGTGGCGTGCTCAAGCCGGACGTGGTGTTTTTCGGCGAGAACGTGCCGCGCGAGCGGGTGGAGCGCGCATTCGCGCACCTGCAGGCGGCCGATGCGGTGCTGGTGGTGGGGTCGTCGCTGATGGTGTATTCCGGCTTCCGGTTCGTGCAGACCGCCGCGCGCAATGGCTTGCCGATTGCCGCGCTCAACGTCGGGCACACGCGTGCGGACGAACTGCTGACGTTGAAGGTGGAGCAGTCGTGCGCGCAGGCGCTGGCGTTCCTGCACGGGTCGACGGACCTGCTGCGTGCACGTCGCGTCAATGACGCCAGTGCGCGTTCTGCATGACGCAGCGATCCATCGCAGCGGTTGTGCCGGCGCGCGCAGCGCAGTGCAATAGGCACCCATGTCAGCTGTGGATGCCGCTTTGAGCCAGTTGTTCTCTCCCATCACCTTCGGTCCGCTCGCGCTCGCCAACCGGATTGTCATTGCGCCGATGTGCCAGTACTCGGCACAGGACGGCTGCGCCACCGATTGGCATCGCATCCACCTGGGCACGTTGTCGCAATCCGGCGCCGGATTGCTGATTCTCGAAGCGGCTGCGGTGGTGCCGGAAGGGCGCATCAGTTACGCCGATCTTGGTTTGTACGACGATGCGACCGAGCAGGCCCTGGCCGAGGTACTGCAATCGGTACGACGCTGGTCGCCGATGCCGATTGGCATCCAGCTGGCGCATGCCGGCCGCAAGGCGTCGACCGATCTGCCGTGGAAAGGCAGCGAGGCCATCGCACCCGATCATGCGCATGGCTGGCAGACCGTGTCCGCATCGGCGATGCCGTTTCGCGCAGGGCAGCCGGCGCCACAGGCGCTGGATCAGGCGGGGATCGATGCTGTGGTTGACGCCTTCGTCGCATCGGCACAACGTGCCGAGCGCCTGGGCCTGGAGTTGATCGAATTGCATGCCGCGCATGGCTATTTGATGCATCAATTCCTGTCGCCCTTGAGCAACCAGCGCAGCGATGCGTATGGCGGGTCGCTGGAAAATCGCATGCGGTTGACGCTGCGCATCTTCGATGCGGTGCGTGCGGCAGTCTCCGAAAAAATCGCCATTGGCGTGCGCATCTCGGCCACCGACTGGGTCGAAGGCGGGTGGGATGTGCAGCAGAGCATCGCCTTGTCGCAGGCGCTGGATGCACGCGGTGCGCACTACATCCATGTCTCCAGCGGCGGGCTCGATCCACGCCAGCAGATTCCGCTGCAGGCGGGCTATCAGATTCCGTTCGCGCAGGAGATTCGCGCGCAGGTGAGCAGGCCGGTGATCGGCGTAGGCTTGATCACCGAGCCAGCGCAGGCCGAAGCGATTGTGCAGGAAGGCCAGGCCGATGCGATCGCGCTGGCGCGTGGCATCCTGTACGACCCACGCTGGCCGTGGCATGCCGCCGCGGCACTGGGCGCGTCGGTCACGCCGGCACCGCAATACCTGCGCTGCGAACCGCGCGACGCGCGCGGCGTGTTCGCCAACTGATCCGTACCCCCGACGTCATACCGAACAAGGACAACGCATGCCGATAGGATTTCTGGGCTTGGGCACGATGGGCCTGCCGATGGCGCACAACCTGCTGCGTGGCGGGTTCGAACTGAGCGTTTGGAACCGTTCGCCCGAACGCGCCCAGCCGCTACGCGACGCTGGCGCCACGGTGGTGGAGCAACCGTGCGGCGCGGCGCACGGCCCGTTGTTGTTTTCGATGCTGGCCGACGACGACGCAGTGCGCCAGACCCTGTTGGAGCGCGGCGTGCTGGACGCGCTGCCGGCGGGCAGCGTGCACGTCAACATGGCCACCATTTCGGTGGCGCTGGCGCATGCGTTGACCGCGCTGCATGCCGAGCGCGGTGTGGCCTATGTGGCCGCGCCGGTGCTTGGGCGCGTGGATGTGGCCGAGGCCGGCAAGCTCAATATTCTGGCCGGCGGCGATGACGTCGCAGTGGCACGCGTGCAGCCGATGTTCGATGCATTGGGGCAAAAGACCTGGCATATCGGTCGCGCACCGGAGCAGGCCAATGCGGCGAAGCTGGCCGCCAACGTCTGCCTGGCCAGCGCCATCGGTGCCATGGCCGAAGCCAGCGCACTGGCACGTGGTCACGGCGTGGATACCACGCAGTTTCTGGGCATGCTGACCAGCACCTTGTTCGCAGCGCCCGCCTACCAGGGCTATGGCCGCCTGATCATGCAACGCGCGTACTTGCCGGCAGGCTTCACTGCCACGCTCGGTCGCAAGGATGTGGACCTGGCCATCCAGGCCGGCGCCGACAAACAGGTACCGATGCCGTTGGGCGAAGTGTTGCGCGCCGGCCTGGACGAGGCCATCGCGCATGGCGACGGCCATGCAGACTGGGCGGTACTGGCGGAAGTCTCGGCGCGGCGGGCAGGGCAGGTGGCCTGATCACCGCACAGCGGATTTACAGCGGCTAACACAACGTAGCCAGCAGTCGTCAGGTCCGTGTGGACGGCGCGGAGAAATCGCAATGTACGAGCGGGACATGTCGCACCGAGCACCGTCCGCGCCCATCTGACAGCTGCTCGCTACGTTGTGTTGGTCGCCCTCAGCCCTGCGCAAGGCACTTCGCTTCAAAGCACGGCGGCCCACCGCTTGCTCACCTGAACATGCAGCAGACTTTCTAAAATGCCGGTTCACGACAGCCGCCGCTCCAGGGAGGATGCGATGCGACACCTGCATATCACGCTCGGTCCGACCGCACGCACCGCGCGCACTGGCTTGCGCCGGTGGTTCACGATGACCGACGCTCCGGCCATCGCCCAAGGTCCGGTAGGCCCGGACCATCCCGAGCACCCGGACCATTCTCTGTTCGCACAGATCCGCGAAGCGGTGAGCGTGCTGGATGCCGAGTTGGGCAAGCCCTTCGACGAGGCGAGCGAGCGCATGGCTGCGCGTGAGCTGCCGCTGGCCACGCAGCATGGCGTCGATCAGGTGGATCATGTGGTGCTCAGCCGCCAGCTGGGTGAAGTCGGCGAGCATGTGTTTTTGGTGCGTGGCGAGCTGTCCGACCCTGCGCATCTGCGTGCGCACATCACCACGCAGGAAGCCATGGAGACATCGGTGGATGCGTCGCTTGCGCAGCTGGATGAGATCAACCGGCGGCTGATGCTGCGTTTGCCGCCGCGCTGCGTAGGTGTACGGAATCGCGCATGCGGTTGCGCTGCGTGATCGACTACGGCACCACGTCTGAGCGAAGAGTACCTCGTGCAGCACGGAAGTCAGGCGGCAACGAAACTCAGGTCGAACGCTGTCGCGTTGCATACCAGGCGTTGGTGTCCGTTCGCGCCAAAAAGTTACCGATGCAAGCACTGCGTCGGTGATGTCACGCATTGGCTATCATTGCGCCGATGCGCTCCGACTACATCCTCACCCTGTCATGTCCCGACCGCACCGGTATCGTCTATCGCGTGACCGGGCTGCTGTTCGATCTGGCCTGCAACATTCTCGACGCACAGCAATTTGGCGACGACGAAAGCGGCCGGTTCTTTCTGCGCGTGCATTTCCACAAGCCGGCAAAGACCGACATTGCCGCCCTCCAACAGCGCTTCGCGGCGCTGGCCGATGAATTCCAGATGGACTGGCAACTGCACGACGCCCGTCGTCGCGCGCGCCTGCTGGTGTTGGTGAGCAAGCAGGGGCATTGCCTCAACGATCTGCTGTTCCGCATGCACAGCCGCCAGCTGCCGGTGGAGATTGCCGCGGTGGTCTCCAACCACACCGACTTCGCCGCGTTGGCGGCGTCGTACGGCATCGCCTTCCACCATCTACCGGTGAGCGCCGCCACGCGCGCCGCACAGGAAGCGCAGTTGCTCACGTTGGTCGACGAGCTGCAGACCGATCTGGTGGTGCTGGCGCGTTACATGCAGATCCTGTCGCCGCACGTGTGCCGTGCACTGGCCGGGCGCGCGATCAATATTCATCACAGCTTCCTGCCCAGTTTCAAGGGCGCGCAGCCGTATCACCAGGCGCACGCACGCGGGGTCAAGATCATTGGCGCCACCGCGCATTACGTCACCGAAGATCTGGACGAAGGCCCGATCATCGAGCAAGACGTCGCCCGTGTGGACCACGCCATGACCCCGCGCGACCTGGTCCGCGTGGGCAGCGACACCGAATCGCAGGTGCTGGCGCGTGCGGTGCGCTGCCACGTCGAACATCGCATCGTGCTCAACGGACATCGCACGGTGGTGTTTCGTTGAGGCGGGGATTGGGCATTCGGGGTCCGGGATTGGTACAAGCGGCTTGACCGACTACCGTTGCAGTCGTGGGGCTGCGGCTCATACGAATCTCCAATCCCGAATCCCGAATGACGGCTCAACGCGATACCCCGCGCCAGACACCGAGCGGACCCAGTCCTCGCCGTCGGCGAGCTTGCGGCGCAGGTTCTTGACGTGGCTGTCGACAGTGCGGTCGGTGACGCTGCGGTGGTCGGCGGAGAGCCGGCCCATCCGGTGCTCGCGCGAGCACACACGCCCCGGGGCGGCGGCGAGGGTGCGCAGCAGGCGGAACGCAACCTGGGTCAGGTCCAGGGCGCGGCCGTCCACGCTGGCGCGACAGGCGTCCTCGTCGATATGCAGGCCCGGTGCCGGTGCGCCGTAGGGATCGTGGCGATGGCGGGGCAACACCGCCTGGACGCGCGCCGCCACTTCGCGCGGGCTGAATGGCTTGCAGATGTAATCGTCGGCGCCGATCTCCACACCCCGCAGGCGGTCGATCTCTTCCACACGCGCGGTGACCATGATGACCGGCACCGCGCTTTCCTTGCGCAGGTCGCGGCAGATTTCCAGACCGTCGCGGTTGGGCAGCATCAGGTCCAGCAGCACCAGATCCGGCTTCTTCGCGCGGAACGCGCCCAGCGCCTGCGCGCCATCGGCGATCCAGTCGTGCGAATGGCCGCCCGCGTGCAGGTACGCGCCCACCACCGCGGCCAGGCGCGGTTCGTCCTCGACGATCAGCACGTGCCCGATCGGGGGCAGGCTGCTCATGCCGTCAGCGCCGGCAGGCGCAGCACCATGCGTCAACCGCCCAGTGCGCAGGCCTGCGCGTTGATCGCACCGCCATGCGCCTCGGCGATGTTGCGGCAGATCGCCAGGCCCAGACCGCTGCCGCCGCTGGCGCGATTGCGCGAGGCCTCGGTGCGGTGGAAGCGTTCCAACAGGCGCGCGTGCTTGTCCGCCTCCACGCCTGGCGCGCTGTCTTCGACCACCCATTCCAGCAGCGCGCCGCGGCGGACGCAGCGCAGCTGTTCGGTGCCGCCGGCGTCGGTGTAGCGCAGCGTGTTTTCCAGCAGGTTGCCGAGCAGCTGCTGCAGGCGGCGTTCATCGCCATCCACCTGCAGCGGGCCGGCCTCGATCTGCGCCTGCACCTGCAGCTGCGCGCTGACAAAGCGCGCACGCATGCCGTCCAGCATGGTGCGCAGGATCACCGCCAGATCGACCGGTGTGCGCCGACGTCGGTCAGCGACACGTCGTACAGGTCTTCGATCAGTTGGCCGACCTGCTGGTGCAGCGACCCCAGTGAGTTAGGTGTCATCGGCCCGACGCTGTCCTGCAGCGCTTCCAGTTCGGCGCGCAGCACCGCCAGCGGTGTGCGCAGCGCGTGCGAGATGTCTGCCATAAACGCGCCCAGTGCGCGTTCGTTGTGCTCCAGCGTTGGCACACGGACAGGTTTGCTGTCAGGCCTGATCCGCGTGCACGGAACTCATGCGATCTTGCGACGAAGCACGCGAGCGATACTGCGCCATCCACGCCACAGACTGGCCGATACCGCCGAACGGAAAGACGTGCAGGCGGATATCTCCATGCGCGTCCGTCAGGCGGCTGGCGAGGCGATCAACAAAGCGATCCGGCCCTGCGTTGCCGAATAACTTGCCAATCGAGATGCCATAGTTCGATAGCACCGACGCGCAGGCGCCGACACCGCAGCTTGCCGCATAGCGTGCGAGTACGGCGACACTGGCAGGCCCAGGCACGCCCACACGCACCGGATGGGGGATGCCACGCGCGCGCAGCGCTTCCACCCATGTCACCACCATGTCCGCGTCGAACCCGAACTGCGTCACGATCAGGGGCGCCATACCGCGCTCTTGGATGCGGCGGCACTTGCGTTCCAGGACGTCCCATTGCTCTGCCGTGCGCATGATCGGATGTCCCTCCGGGTGGCCCGCTACGCCGATGGTACGAATGCCTGAGCGTTCAAACACGCCCGTCTCGATCAGCGACAAGCTGTCGGCAAACGGTCCCTTCGGAGTGGACGGATCTCCTGCGATCACGAAGCAGCGTGTGACGCCAGCCTCATCGACCAGGCGCGCGACGAATGCCTGCAGTTCCTCAGGCGCGCCGATACGACGCGCGGAAAGATGTGGCATGGGTTCGAAGCCGAGGCTGCGCACCAGTTGTGCTGCGGCCAGCCGCGCAGCGTCGTGTTGGCCTGGCAGGTAGGGAATGAACATGCTGGAGCCAGGCAGGAGCCGCGGCGCCGCTTTGGTCAGCGCACCGATGTCCTTGACGCTGACCTCCAGCGAATAAGCATCGGTGATGGCACGAGTGTGGCTGGGCATGTCGATGGAAATCACGGGTCTTGCGGTCTTTTCATGATGATGGGGTGGCATCGGCGCGGCGCGATGATCAAACGGGAAGGGAAGCTGAAATCCAGCTATGGTCGCCGCTAGCTGACGGAAGGCTTAGAGCAGCTGACAAAACGACTGTGCTCACCGCCAGGCGGCCGCGGCCGATGCTCGGAATCGGCATGTACCACGCGGACACTGCGGTTCTGAGCACGCCGTCCGCGCCCACCTGACGACTGCTCGCTACGTTTTGTTAGCCGCTCTCAGTCGTCCTGCGCGTCATTGCCATAGAACTGCACGCCGAGTTGAATGCGCTTGCGACCGCTGTCCACACGGTGGCGATTGGTATCGCGCAGGGAGTACACGCAGCCGCAGTATTCCTGCTGATAGAAGTTTTCGCGCTTGCTGATCTCGATCATGCGCGAGGCACCACCGCCCTTGCGCCAGTTGTACTCCCAGTAGATCAGGCCGGGATACTTGGCCGCTGCGCGGACACCGCAGTCGTTGATTTGCTGCATGTTTTTCCAGCGCGAGATGCCCAGCGAACTGGTGATCACCGGAAAGCCATGTTCGTGGGCATACAGCGCGGTACGTTCAAAGCGCATGTCGAAGCACATCGTGCAACGCACGCCGCGCTCAGGTTCGTTCTCCATCCCGCGCGCCCGCTCGAACCAGTTGTCCCGATCGTAGTCGGCATCGATGAAGGGCACGCCGAACTGTTCGGCAAAACGCACGTTTTCGTCCTTGCGCAACTCGTATTCCTTGCGCGGATGAATGTTGGGGTTGTAGAAAAAGATGGTGTAGTCGATGCCGGAGGCGAGCATGGCCTCCATGACCTCGCCAGAGCACGGCGCGCAGCACGAGTGCAGCAATACCTTGGTATGGCCGTCAGGCAGTGGAAGTGGCGTGCGCTCGGTAGTGGCGTTCATCAGTTGGGTCCTTGTGTGTAGGCGCTGGCACTGGCTGGCGCGCGCGCCAGTTCGATAAAGGCGCGCAGGTAATCGATCGCGATGTCCGTCGCGCGTGCGCCCAGATAGATCTGCTTGGGGATGCCGCGCGCGCCCAGCCGCACCGGCGCCACGTCCATCCGGGCGGCATATTCCTCCACCAGCCAGCGCGGCATGGCCGCCACACCGCGGCCACTGGCGACCATCTGCATCATGATATCGGTGGTTTCGATGGCCTTGTGGCGCCGCGGCGTGACGCCGGCCGGCAACAGGAACTGGCTGTAGATATCCAGACGTTCGAGATCCACCGGATAGCTGATGAGCACCTCGCGGGTCAGCTGCTGCGGCTTGACGTAGGTCGCCGATGCCAGCGCGTGGCTCTTGGCCACGACCAGCACCTGCTCGTAGTCGAACACCGGCTCGAATGTGAGCCCTGGCTTGAACAGCGGGTCGGGCGTGACCAGCAGATCGATCTCGTAGCCGAACAGCGCGCCAATGCCACCGAACTGAAATTTCTGCTTCACATCCACATCCACGTCCGGCCACGTGGCCAGGTACGGCGCCACCAACTTGAGCAGCCACTGGTAGCAGGGATGACACTCCATCCCGATGCGCAGCGCACCGCGCTCGCCCTGCGCAAACTGCCCCAGCCGCTCTTCGGCCAGATCCAGTTGCGGCAGCACCCGGCTCGCCACTGCCAGCAAATACTGGCCGGCCTGGGTCAGGCGCAGGCTGCGTCCCTCGCGCAACCAGATGTCGGTGCCCAGCTGCTGTTCCAGCTTTTTCATGCTGTGGCTCAGCGCCGACTGGGTCAGATTCAGCACGCCTGCGGCGGCGGTCAGCGAGCCTTGTTGCTCGACCTGCTGGACGATGGTGAGGTGGATACGCTCAAGCACTCAAATGATCCGAATTCATGGATTGTTGAAATAACACCATTTTACTTCATCGAATGTGGGCCCTAGCATCAGGACACATTGTTCAGGCGCTGCCGTGACGACCGGACTCGGACCCAGACATGACCGATCGATTCGGGCCTAAACGTTACCAGCGTACTGCACGACTTCCCAACTGCTCAGGTTGATCCGCATGACTGTCAAAGTGCCACACCCACTTCGCGTCGTTGCAGTCTCCGGCGGGATGCAACGCCCTTCCAAGTCTGTCGCCCTGGCAGAGCATCTGCTGGCGTTGATCGCCGAGCAGCTGCCGTGCGAACGCCATTTGGTCGAAATTGGGGCCTTGGCACCGCAGTTCGCTGGCGCGCCCTGGCGCTCACACCTGCCCGGCTCCGTGGAGCAGGCGCTTGCCCTGGTGGAGCAGGCCGACGTGCTGGTGGTGGCGACACCGGTCTACCGCGGTTCCTTCACCGGGCTGTTCAAGCATTTCTTCGATTTCATCGATCAGGATGCCTTGGTCGACACGCCCGTGCTGCTCGCCGCAACCGGTGGCAGCGACCGCCATGCCTTGATGATCGATCACCAGCTTCGGCCGCTTTTCAGTTTTTTCCAGGCACGCACCTTGCCGCTGGGCGTCTACGCGACCGACCGGGACTTCCTGGACTACCGCGTGCACAGCCAGGCGCTGGCCGAGCGGGCCAGTCTGGCAGTGCAGCGGGCATTGCCGCTGATCGAACTGACGCGGCATGCACGTTCCATCACCGCACAGAACGTGGCCGCAGCCTGAGGGCCAGCTCGCGGTGGCCAGGCCGGCAGATCCGTCGGCGAGCGGGCACCGATCCAACTGCCCGGTCTGCATGCCGCCGGCATTACCACCTGCGCAGCGACAGACGCGCATTCCCATCCTAGACACCAGGCATCAGCTCGCAATGACTCAAGACTTGAACTTCACCATCAAGAGCCTGCGCTTCGATGAGGATTACCGCCCCTCGGCCACGACGCGCAACACGACGAACTTCGCCAACCTGGCCAGGGGCCAGCGGCGTCAGGACAATTTGCGTAACACGCTAGCGATGATCAACAACCGCTTCAACGATCTGGCGCATTGGGATAACGCCAAGCGCGACCGTTATGCGCTGGAGCTGGACATCATCTCGGTCGAAATGAACATCGGTGAGCGCGCGCCGGACGATGCCTTTCCGTTGATCGAGATATTGAAGCCCACCATCGTCGATCAACACACCGGTGCGCGCATCGAGGGCATTGCCGGCAATAACTTTTCTTCCTATGTGCGCGACTACGATTTCAGCGTGCTGCTGCCAGCGCACAACCAAGACGCGTCGGGCTTCAACATCCCGGATGATTTTGGCGACCTGCACGGCAAGCTGTTCAAGCATTTCGTGCACTCGGCCGCCTACACCGCGCGCTTCCAGAAGCCGCCGGTCATCTGCATCAGCGTCTCCACCAGCCGGACCTACCACCGCACCGGAAACCGGCATCCCATCCTGGGCATCGAATACCGGCAGGACGCGTTTTCGTTGACCGATCAGTATTTCGAAAAGATGGGCCTGCAAGTGCGCTATTTCATGCCGCCCAACAGCGTTGCGCCCTTGGCGTTTTACTTCTTCGGCGACCTGCTCGGCGACTACACCAATCTGGAGCTGATC
Organism: Xanthomonas sp. JL1; assembly: GCF_038405005.1. Lineage (NCBI taxonomy): Bacteria > Pseudomonadati > Pseudomonadota > Gammaproteobacteria > Lysobacterales > Lysobacteraceae > Xanthomonas > Xanthomonas sp. JL1. The sequence continues at coordinate 19,793 of NZ_JBBYGR010000080.1, forward strand.
GGCACCATCGCCACGATGGAGACGTTCCAGAAGATTTACCGGCCAGAAATCTACAACGCCAATTCCGCAGCAGGGGCGATCTATCAGCCGAGCCTGAAGCATCAGGATTATTCGTCCACCCAGATCGTCTACGACCGCGAAGAGCGCAGCCAGCTCGCGGTGACGCAGGGCAAATTCACCGAAGAGCATTTCATCCGGCCCTACGGCAACCTTCTTGCGCAGTGGGCGTCCAGCCACGCTTCCTAATCAACCAGAACGCAAGACATCCCCATCATGACAAAGCTGCTCCCCACCTCCACCGCCGGTAGCCTGCCCAAGCCGTCCTGGCTTGCCCAGCCCGAAACGCTCTGGTCGCCCTGGAAATTGCAGGACACCGAATTGAGCGAAGGCAAACAGGACGCGTTGCTGCTGGCGCTGCAGGAACAGCAGCACGCCGGCATCGACATCGTGAGCGACGGCGAACAGACCCGCCAACATTTCGTCACCACCTTCATCGAGCACCTCAGCGGCGTCGATTTCGACAAGCGCGAGACGGTCAGGATTCGCGATCGTTACGACGCCAGCGTGCCGACGGTGGTTGGCGCGGTGAGCCGCCCGCGGTCCGTCTTCGTGGACGATGCCAAATTTCTGCGTCAGCAAACCCGTCAGCCGATCAAGTGGGCACTGCCGGGCCCGATGACGATGATCGACACGCTCTACGATGCGCACTACAAAAGCCGCGAAAAACTGGCATGGGAATTTGCCAAGATCCTGAATCAGGAAGCCAGGGAACTGGAAGCCGCCGGCGTGGACATCATCCAGTTCGACGAGCCCGCCTTCAATGTCTTCTTCGACGAGGTCAACGACTGGGGGGTCGCCACCCTGGAGCGCGCAGTGGAAGGACTCACCTGCGAGACCGCCGTCCACATCTGCTATGGCTACGGCATCAAGGCCAATACCGACTGGAAGCAGACCCTGGGATCGGAGTGGCGCCAGTACGAAGAGTCGTTTCCCAAGCTGCAGACGTCCTCGCTCGACATCATCTCGCTGGAATGCCACAACTCGCACGTACCGATCGATTTGATCGAACTGGTACGCGGCAAGAAGGTGATGGTCGGCGCTATCGACGTGGCAAGCACCACAATCGAAACGCCGCAGGAAGTGGCAGAGACACTGCGGAAAGCACTGCGCTTCGTCGATGCCGACAAGCTTTATCCCGCCACCAACTGCGGCATGGCACCGCTTGCCCGGCATGTCGCGCGCGGCAAGCTCCATGCGCTCAGTGCAGGTGCGCAGATCGTGCGTGGAGAGCTGTCGGCTTAGAGCAGCTGACGCAGCGTTGCGCGAAACGCTGCACGGGCGGGGCACAGGCACGGAATCGGTATGTGCCGTTTGCGCACGTTGTTCCAGCTGATCGTCAGCGGCTGTGCGCAGCCCTTGCGCGAAGTGCTATCGCGCCATCGCCATGCATGGCGCACCGCTGCAGGCCAACGCCTCCCGGCGCACCGCGCATGACACGCGCAACGACCTTAGCCAATGCGCTGCCGGCTCCGGCCTGCCTGCAACGCAGTCAGCAACGGCACCAACACCGAGGTGACGATCACCGCACTGGCCACCAGCGCAGTGGCCGCCGGCGCGGCCGGTGCGAACTGCGGCGCCATGCCGGCAATCAACGCTGGGGTAGCCACTGCGGCACCCGCGGTGCTCGAGGCGGCGACTCCGGCGGTGCCGTCGCCGCCGCCGAGCCAGCGGTCGGCCAGCAGCAAGGGCAGCCCGGTGATCACGATGACCGCCACGCCCAGCAGCACTCCGCTCGCGCCGGTGTGAACAATTGTCGACAGATCCAAGGTGTTGCCCAGCGCGAAGCCGAAGAAAGGCACCAGCGTCTGGGTCGCCTGCGCGAAGAACTGGCGCAATTGCGCATCGAGATTGCCGAGCGCAAAGCCGAGCAACAGCGGCAGCACTGCGCCGACGAACAGCTGTGGTTCGAACGTGGCCAGGCCGCTGGCGCCCAGGATCAGCATGGAGATCAGCGGGCCGGATTCCAGCGACATCAGCACCACGGCACCCGCATCTTCACTGCTGCCGTATTGCTGCATCAACGCTGCATAGAGTCCGCCGTTGGTCATGTCCATCGCCGCGACCAGCGCCAGGACCGACAGACCGGTCAACGGCCCGCTCGGGATACCGCCGATGGGGAGCAGCGGCGCGCACACGACGGCGACCAGCCAGGCCACCGCGATCTTGGTCAGCACCAGGCTGCCGGAACGGCGCAGCACGCGGCCGGATGCGCGCAGCTGGATGGTTGCCCCCATGCAGAAGAACCACACCGCCAGGATCGGGACGGTGCCGCTGATCAAGCCGTTGCTGAAAGATCCCAATGTGCTGCCGGCCTGTGGCCAGAGCGTGTGGCACAGCGCTCCGAGGAGCAGGGGGACCAACATCATCCCGCCAGGAAGTCGCTCTACCGTGGCCTTGATACGCATGCGCGATCCAGTGAGCGCGTAACGCCGCGCGGGGCGGGCAGCATTGCGCAGGCGCCAGCGCGCATGCAGATCCCGGCGCGAACGCATGCGGCCGCATGCGAAAGCGCCAGTGATGGCAGCAGCCATCACCGGCGTTTACTCACGTTGCTCAGTCATTGACCTGCAACTGCAACCGCAGCAAATCGCCTTCCACCACCGGATACGGGGCGGTGCTGACGTCGGTGCGCTTCATCTTCGAAGAGGCGAACACCAGTTCCAGCGCATCCATCGGCTGCCATTCGACGCCGGCTTCCACTTCGTCCAGACGCATGCGCGGGGCATTGGTGTCGAACGTGGAACCGCCGCGGTAGCTCTGCCATTTCACGTACGGCAACAAGGTGCCGTAGGTGACGTCGTGCTTGAACATGGCCTGCACATAGCCGCCGCTCAGCGAACGGGTGCGGATGCGGCGCTGGGCCACATCCAGTTCCGGGCCACGGCCCACCGTCCATTCAGCCTGCAGGCCGAACGGCTGCGGGTAGTAGATGATGTGCGCGGCCACGCGCTGGTCGGTGTAGCCAGTGGGGGCGGTGATGGCCGGAGTGAAACTGAGGCCGCCGATGTTCACTGCCGCCGCCGTCGGCACGAAGCGGCCGGCGTAGGCGTCTGCACCCACTTCCAGATACTGGCCGTTGGCGAACTTGAACGGGTAGGTGGCGTGCACCACCGCGTGCATGCTGTCGTTACGCTCGGCGCGGTTGGCGCCCTGGCCATTGTACACACCGGCACCGATCACGCCGTAATCGCCCGAACCCTTCGATCCCGCTTGACCAGGTCCTGGAACCGGCCCTTGGCCACGGTGGGGCTGTAAAGAACACTGCACCGATATCGCGTTCGTCGCGCAGGCCGGAGTTGAGTGCGTCGGCGCGATCCAGCGAGAGGCGGTTTTGGCTGGATTGCAGGTTTTCCCAGCCGTACGGCATTTTCGACTGGCCCACACGCACGCGGTATTCGCGCTTCTTGTTGAAGAAGATATCGGCGTAGGCATCGCGCAGCTGCGCGAAGTTGGAGGTGGTCGAACCGGTCGGCGTGCTCGCGAAATCCGGCTGGAAATACAGCGACACGTGCTCGTTGAGATCGCCGCTGAGCACCAGACGCGCACGCCGGATACCCAGGCTCTGGTCGTCGCCGATAAAGCGGTCGCCGGGTGCGCGCAGATCTTGTGCATCACCGCCGATGCCCTGCTTGTAGCGAATCTGGGTGTAGCCGCGCAGGCAGAGTTTGTCGTACCACTTCTTGGCAGTGTCGCCGGACTTGGCCGGCGCTGGCGCTGCGACCGGGGTAGCAGCAGCCGGCGTGGCCTGAGCGATGGCGGTGTCGGCGGGCGTGGCGGCGCCTGGCGCAGGCGGCAGCGGTCGTGCAGGCGCGGCCGGCATCGCCGATGCCGGCAGCTTGCCGTTTTCGTCCACCTGCACGAAGGTGCCCAGCTTGTCGCGGCCCGGCGCCGGCTCGGCGAAGATCTGCTTGGTCTTGCGGTCGACGTATAGTTCCAGCTCGGCGGCGAGCGTGCTGCCGCTGGCGCTGAGTGCGCACAGCGTAGTGGCGAGATTGCGTTTTTTCATTGGTCCGGCTCGTGCAGGGGAAACGCGTCGGCGGCTACGTCGATCCGGTGCTGTCAGAGAGCGGCTGCACGGCGTGCAAGCGCCTGCCAGGGCGCCGGTCGTCCGGACGTAGCAGCCATGGCAGCAGTTATATTTCGATTTGAAGTCAGTTCGGTGACGTCGGCGGACGTCCCTGTCGCGGCGATGGCAGTTATGCGACCAGTGTGAGGCGAGCCCAGCTGCGCGCCGCGCGGCGGAGGTGGTCCAGTCGAACTGCATGCGGGGACGCGTGGTCGTGGCATGGCGCAGATCGCGCACCGCCATTCGCGCTTTCGACATTGCGCATCGCCGATGGCTGCGCGGCATTACGCGCAGGATTCGCCAGGGTGTGTGGATGCGGCGGTGTGGGCCTGCGCCACCATCGTGTTTCGGCAAGCCCGCGCGTAGTGACAGCGCAGCTGCACGTTCACGTTGCCATATGCGGCGCCGGGAGTGCGTCGCACAGTGTCCAGGCTGCCCGAGCGTCCAGCGCTATCAGCAAACCAGTGCTTCATCGGCTCGATCACAGCGCCACGCGCAGGCCAACCGAGCTGTGCGCGTTCGTCGATTGGCTGCTATCAAGGCGCCACCGCCGATCGCCTCGCCCGATGCACTTGGCACAGCGTGCTGACGATGATCGCGACACACGCAGCCACGCCGGCCGACTGATCATCGCTGTCGGTCGCAGGCGGTGGCGCACGATCAAGTTCGCCGTGATCGCAAACGGTCACGGCAAACCTTCTCAACGACGAGCGAAGCACTGCGTGCCAAACGGCGCGCCAGCGCAGTGGTACCGGCCGCGACTCAGCCCGCTGCGAGCGCTGCAGCCACTGCATCACGCAGCGGGGTGGTGGAGCGACCACTCAGCCGGCTCAGCGTGTGGCTGTCATCGAACAGGTCGCCGCCGCGCGAGGCCGCCGAGCACTGCGCCAACACCTGTGCGAAGCCAGCCGGCAGGCCGATCTGCACCAGCGCTGCCGCGTAATCGGCTTCCGGCAGATCCTGATAGGCCACCGGCTTGCCCGACTGCTGCGCCACTTCGGCGGCGTACTCGGCCATCGTGAAAGCGGTATCGCCAGCCAGCTCGTAGACCTGGCCGGCCTGCGGGGCATCGGCGGCCAGCACTGCTGCAGCGGCCGCGGCATAGTCGGCGCGCGTGGCGGCGCTGATCCTGCCTTCGCCGGAACTGCCGATCACCGCGCCGTGGGCGACTTCGGCGGCGATCGAGCCGGTGTAGTTCTCGGTGTACCAGCCATTGCGCAGCAACGCGTGCGGCACGCCGCTGTCGCGCAGCAGCGCCTCGGTGGCCACATGCTCGGCGGCCAGCGACAGCGTACTGGTATCGGCATGCAGGATGCTCGTATACGCCAGCAGCTCCACCCCGGCGCGCTTGGCCGCCTCGATCACGTTGCGGTGTTGCGGCACGCGCTGGCCCACCGCATTGGACGACACCAGCAACACCCGGCCCACGCCAGCGAAGGCCGTGTGCAGGCTGTGCGGGATAGCGTAGTCCGCCTGACGCACCGCGATGTCGCGTTTTGCGAACTCAACCAGTGACGCGGTGTCCCGAGCCGTTGCTACGATGCGGCCCGCAGGCACATGCCCGAGCAGCGCTTCGACAACCAGCGCACCCAACTGACCGCTGGCGCCGGTGACAAGAATCAAAGGTGAAGCAGATGTCATGACGCGTTCCTTTAGGTTCTTATAAGAGATTTGATCTACTATCTAGACCTCTGTGTCCGCCAGCATGATGTCAGCGCCGCTCGGACCTCCGCAAGGAGGCAATTTTGCTCCCCCTGGTTACCGTGAGATACCCCTGTGAATGCGATTGCCCTGTTCCCGCCGCCGTCGTCCCTGGAAGGTCCCTTCGATGCCACCAAGTGCCCCGTGCGCGATGTGCTCGACCAAATCGGTGACAAGTGGACCCTGCTGATCCTGCTGACGCTGATCCCCGGCCCGTCCCGTTTCAGCGCCATCCAGCGCGCGGTACCGGACATCTCCAAGCGCATGCTCACCCAGACCCTGCGCAACCTTGAGCGCAACGGCATGATCACCCGCAAGGTCTACGCCACCAAACCGCCGAGCGTGGAATATGCGCTCTCCAAGCTGGGCATCGCGCTGCTCGGTCCGGTCTCGCAGCTACTCAACTGGGCGGGTGAACACCACGCCGACATCCGCGCCGCCCGCGAACGCTTCGATCGCGCGCAGCAGACGGTGGTCACGCTGGATCGTGATGAAGCGATGGCATAGCAGGCATCCTGCAATGTGAGTCGATGCGTTGCCGTGATCGAGCGGCGCTTGGCTGCGCATCGGCTTGACGCCTTGCAGGCAGAAACCCGATGACTGATCGCTTCAGAGCCATTGCCGCTGTGTCGCCAAGGCAGTAAAAGCCCGGCTTGGGCGTTTCGACGACCTGCCGATGAATCAACCTGCTCGCGACATCCTGCAGGCACGTCTCCCCACCCGCTCATAGCCAGCGTCCAACACGCGCGCAGAATTCCGCATAGACGCCAGGAAACCGGACACTCAACTGCCGTTCCTCCGGCCTGATCTGAAAGCGCGTCACGTAAAGCACAAACAGCGCGACTGCCAGGAGTGCCGCTGCGTGGTGCAAATACAACGTCCAGCCCAGCAGGATGAAGGCGTGACCGAGATACATTGGATTTCGGCTGTAACGATAGACGCCGCCAGTAATCAGTTGGGTTGCCAGCGCCGGCCTCAGTGGATTGACAGTCGTACCCGCGCGCTTGAACGCAAGCTTGGGAACGCCATTGAGCGCGACGCCGACACACCCCAGTACAACCGCCACAGGTGTGCGCAGTGGTAGCGAAAATGAAACCGCTGGTACCAGACGCGTGATGGCAAACGCAGCAAGGCCTAGCAACACCATCACGACTGGCGGTGGGATCTTTGTTTCAAGCCAATGCATCGTTGCGGTCGATGATATGTTTCCTCAACGCGTCTGCTCTGAGCTGCCGGATGCATCGGAGATGACGTTGGGTCAGTCTACGGATCTGATCTCGACACCGACTTGAGGTGCCGATTGCGCATGGAAATCCAGATCCACGCCACTCCGGCGCCGAGAAGATTGCCCACCAATCCACCGACCACCCATCGGTCGTCGAGGACGTGTGCCACCACCGCGCCTGCGACAAAACCGGTAAGGCCTAGGCCTGCAACGTTACGCTGCTCACTCCGCCATTGCGCCTGCCTGGCACGCTCGAGGCGCAAGGCCTCCTGCTCCGCAGGATCCCGCGTCAATATCGCCTGAGCTATCGCATCAGCTTCCGATGGTTTCATTGTCGTCACTGCGCCGATTGTTGAAGTGATTGGCGATGTTACGTTAGGGCACTTGCTTGCGCCCAAATGACGCCACCGACGAAAACTCTGCGCGAACAGCGGGCGTACATAGCCGCCACGCCAATGCTGCGTGTATGCCGCCGATTGCCAGTGCACCCACGCCGGTGAGAACCACCGCCATCTGCCGGGTGGCCTGCAAACGTGCCTGCAGTTGTGGCCACTCCGGGCTTTGCAGCGCATCGGCGGGCAACAGCGTTTGTACGCCGTCGAACAACGGCCCGATCAACGCCAGCCCGCCGAAATTAAGTAGCCCGGTCACCAACAACACCGCCACGAAGCCGATTCTTGCCCACTCGCGCCGCTGTAGCAGCGCCCAACTCAACCCGGAGAAGGCCGCTGAAAGCACCATCCCGGCGACAGAGAGCGACATCGCGTGGTCGATCAGCCACTGCCACGAGGGGGGCAGGGTGATGCCTTCTGGCAGTCCTAACGATGCTGCATCTGGCGTCAGCGCGATCATTGCGATCTGCACCAGATTGGCCAGCGCACTGACCACCCCCAGGAACAACGAGACCCACGCCAACGGGGTTACGAAGCCGCCGCGCTGCTTTGCCGATGCTGGTTGCATGGCGCTCATTGCAGCGATGCGATGTGGGCGGCCACCATCCCCCGACCAGGAGGATCCAGCGCAGGTTGCAGTTGCGCGTACCACGCAGGCACTGCGTCGGCTGGCAGGCATTCGCGCAACAGCGCTGTGCTGCGCTCAAGAAAGGCTTCGAGAAACGGCAGCCCGCGCACGTACAGGAAGTGGCTGTCGGTCATCGACATGCCGGCATACGCTTCGCGCAACCATTCCAGGTGCGGCAGCGCGTGCGCACCGTGGCCGGCACGGGTGAGTGCGGTGAGGAAGCTGGTGCGCGCGATGGCGGGCGAGGTCGATCGCTCCTGCGCGTTGAGATCATCGAACGTCAGCAACCACTGCGCACCACGATCGATCTCGTTGCACATCACCGAGGTGGTCGCCAGCTGCAGGGCGTTGTGGGCGGTGGGCTCCAGCGCGCATAGCGCCAGCCAGTACGGATAGGCTTCGCGATAGCGGTCCAAGGCGCTCAACGACAGGGCACACAGGCGCTGCGCGTCCGCACCGAGGTGTAGCTGCGCTTGCGCGGCGTTGTAGGCTTCGATGTGGTCGCTGCGCTGAAACGCCGTCAGCGCCGGCTGCAGTGCGGGGTCGATCTCGGCTGCCGCCGCCTCCGACGCGTCTACGGCAGCGGCAGGTGCTGCGGTCGGTTCTGTGCGCGGCGTGCTTGCCGCAGCGCTCTTGCGTCCAAACAACCGGTCCCACAGGCCCATCGCGTTTCCCTTCCCTGCGCCAGTGGTGAGTGGAAGCGCCGCCATGCCGGCGGCGCACCGGTCATGCGGCGGACCGATGCAGCGGTGCACGCGTGGCGATGGCGCGTTACCGATCCTGCACCAAGCTTAGAGCCACTCGCGTAGCAACAGGTGAGTGCGAAGCAACTGGATTGCGCGCTTGGTTGCTGCGCGCTCTGGCCATGATTGCGCAGGCGCAGCTAAGAGCAGCTAACAAACCGACTGCGCTCACCGCCAGGCGGGCGCGGCCGGTGCTCGGAATCGGCATGTACCACGCGTCCACTGCGGTTCTGAGCGCGCCGTCCGCGCCCACCTGACGGCTGCTCGCGACGTGTTGTTCGCCGCTCTAAGGACACGCGCAACGCCCGGGCGCTGCGCGCGTCGTCCCTTTGCATCGAAGGACCGCCACCCGCAGCTCCACCGGATTCAGGGCTTCACTTGCGCATTGAACAGCTTGAGGATGCGCTTGTACTCGTCCAGCCACGAATCGGCACGCGTAAAGCCGTGGCGTTCCAGGGGGTACAGTGCCAGCTGCCAGTTGTCCTTGTGCAGCTCCATCAGCTTCTGGGTCATGTCGACCGAGTCCTTGAAGAACACGTTGTCGTCGATCATGCCGTGGGCGATCAGCAGATGGTCGCGCAGGCCCTCGGCGTAGTTGATCGGCGAGGAGGTCTTGTAGGCCTCCGGATCCAGCTCAGGCGTGTTGAGGATGTTGGAGGTGTATTCGTGGTTGTACTGCATCCAGTCGCCGACCGGGCGCAGCGCCGCGCCGGCCTTGAAGGTGCCGGGGCTGCGGAACAGCGCCATGTAGGTCATGAAGCCGCCGTACGAACCGCCATAGATGCCGGCGCGCGCGCGGTCGCCCTGTTTGGTGGCGACCAGCCAGTCCAGCCCGTCCAGATAATCTTCCAGCTCGGTGTGGCCCATGTTGCGATAGATCGCGGTGCGCCAATCGCGGCCGTAGCCTCTGGAGGCGCGGTAGTCCAGATCCAGCACGATGTAGCCCTGCTGCACCAGCAAGTTGTGGAACATCTGCTCGCGGAAATACGGCGTGTAGCGCTCGGAGACGTTCTGCAGATAGCCGGCGCCGTGCACGAACATCACGATCGGATACTGCTTGCCCGGCTCGGGAGTGGTCGGCCCGTAATACTTGCCCCACACCGTGCCGGCACCGTGTTTGGACGGCACTTGCACGTACTGCGGCGCAATCCACGGCTGCGCCTTGAATGCGGGCGTACGCGTGTCGGTGAGCACGGTGGCCTGGCCACCGGTGGCCGGCACCACGGCCAGTTGCGTCGGCAGATAGCTACCCGAGTAACTCACCAGCAACTGCTGCCCGTTCGGCGACAGGCTGAAGCCTTCCACGCCGTTCAATGCAGTGACTTCGGTGAGCTGATCGTTGCGCAGGTCGAGCTTGCAGACTTCGTAATCGCCCGGCCATTTCTGGTTGCACAGGAAGAACATGCCGCTGCCATCGGCGCTGGGCACCGGCATCGACACTTCCCATTTGCCGCGGGTGCGCTGGCGCGGTTTGCTGTTGCCTTCCATGGTGTACAACTGCGAATAGCCGGATTCTTCCGACAGCAGCCACAGCGTGCGGTTGTCGGGCAGCCAGCCGAAATCGTTGAAGTCCCAGTTGATCCAGGCGCTATCGCTCAGGCGGTGACGCGGCTGCAGCTTCGCGTTGTCCAGGTCGACGCTGGCGATCCAGCGGTCCTTGTTGTCCACCGCGCGAATTTCCACTGCCACGTTGCGGCCGTCGTCGCTCCAGTGCACTGCCGGCCCGCTGCCGTCGCCATTGCTTTCCACACGTACCGCGCGGTTGCCCTTGAGTGCGTCGCGCTTGGCGGCCTTGCGCAATGCGGCCAACGGGTCGGTGGCAATGCCGGGCAGGGGGTCGAAAGACAGTGACTTGGCCGTGCCCGCACTGACATCCACCAGCCACAGCGCGTGCGCCACCGATGCATTGCGGCCGACGCGGGTGCGCACTTCCTGAAATTCTTCGTAGCCGGATTCGGTGACGTATTTGGGCATTTTGCCGGCCTGCCCTTCTTCGGCGTTCGTGGCCTGGGTCACCACCAGCAGATGGCGGCCGTCCGGCGACAACGCGCTATCGACGATCTCCACCTCATCGCCCAGATACACCGGCGCTGCCGCACGCGTGGCATCGGCGCGGCGCCAGGCGTCGTCCTGCGTGCGCAGCGCGTCGCGTTGCTCCTTGTCGCGGCGCAAGGTGGCCAGCGTGGCCAGTTGGTGCTCGCGCAGCACATCGGGTTTGGGGGCGGCGTCAGGGTCGCGCTCGGCCTTGACCACCGCCACCTGCGCGGTGCCCCCATCGGCGCGCCAGTGGTACCAGTTGTTGCCCGCGCGCCAGATCGCACCGCCGTCGCTGGCGAACTGCGGACGCGATTCGATCTCGTTGCTGCGGGTCAGCTGGGTCAGCGCACCGGAGCGCAGATCGCGCAGGAAAATGTCCCCGTTCCGTGCGAACAGCATGCGCTGACGGGTGGCGTCGTAGCTCGGGTTTGCCGCATCCAGGCCGGCGCGCGCGGTGTCGGCCACGCGTTCGGCCGTGCCGCCGGCAGTGCTCTGGCGATAGGTGTCGCGCACCGGGCTGCCGGCGCGCTTGAGCAGGTATTGCACCTGTTTGCCGTCCCATTGCCACCAGGCCTGGTCCACAGACGGCCCGATCCAGTCCGGGTCGGCCATCGCCTGTTCGATGGTGAGCGGGGCGGCAGACTGCGCATGCGCAGCGGCGGCCAGCAGCAGAAGGGTCAACGGCAACAATCTGGGCATCGGACACGGCGGGACGCAAAGGACAGCGCGCAAGCCTAGCAGTTCGCCTCCGCAGCGGGCTTGGGCCACAGGTCATGCGTACGTGGCGATGTGCAGTGCGGGCGACAACCAACAGCTCGCGATTAGTGGCCACGACCATACCCAGCGCTGTGCAAGGCGTGCAGTGCAGGCGAGCGCAGCGCGTGGCACCAGCGAGGTGCGATGCGACAGCGAAAAAATGAATTCTTCAACGCTACTGGGCTGGCGAAGCCACGCGTGCGCGTGCCGGGCTGGCACAAGCGCAGACGCATCCGGGGAAATTTCGCAGGACTCTGGAAAACGTAGCCGTGCAGAGACATCGCACGACAGCCATCACACCCACAGCGAGCCGGTGCATCGCAGCGGAACCTCTGAACAACGCGTGGCGTTACGAGCGAACCTGGGATTCCGCTTGATCGCGGCGGTCGCTCATGCTGCAAATCAATGACTTGCGAGTTATGGAGACTGCCCCAGCGACTGATCGTAAGCTGGCGAAACAGTTGTTCCGAGGTTTCCTGGGCGCTGCCACGCCGGTGGAGTATCTCCGACCGGCGAGCAGATGATTTGCCGTGCCGCACAACGCGCACGCCGCCTACACACATGTGCAAGCCATCGACACAAGACGCGCTCGCCGCGGTTTGCCGCAGAGGGAACTTCCCGACTTGCCAGCAGCGCGGGTGGCGGACAAGCTAGCGTGCTCTTGCGACCGACGGTTTTCATGTCCAGCCTGCCTGCTCCCCCTATTTCCCATCCGATGGCTGTTGGTGCGCTCGACCGGCCGCTGGCCTGGCGCGCGGGGCAGTCGGTCGATCTGGCCACCTTCATCGCGCATGTGCACGGTCTGGCGCAGCAGCTGCCTGAAGGTAGCCATGCAGTGAATTTGTGCGAGGACCGCTACCGTTTCATGGTGGCGTTCTACGCGTGCGCGCTGCGCGGGCAGGTATCGCTGCTGCCATCGTCGCGTGCACCTGCGGTAGTGGGCGAAGTGCAGGCGCGCCACGCCGATGCGTACTGCCTGGGCGATCTGGACCTGGAGCTCGCGCCGCCGCGGTATTGGCAGCTGCCTGCCGAATTGCCGCAGGCTGCGGGCCCGATTCCACAGTTGGCCGACGACGCGCTGGTGGCGATCGGTTTCACCTCGGGCACCACCGGCAGCCCGCAACCCAATCCCAAGACCTGGGGCAGTTTCCTGACCAGCACGCGCCAGGATCTGGTCGCGCTGGAAAGCCTGTGGGCGCACACCGACGCTGTGCCGCACGTGGTCGCCACGGTGCCGCCGCAGCACATGTATGGCATGGAGTTGTCGGTGCTGCTGCCGATGGTGACCACCCTGGCAGTGCACGCCGAGCGCCCGTTCTTCCCGGACGATGTGGCGCGTGCGCTGGCCGATATTCCCGCGCCGCGTGTCTTGGTGACCACGCCCGTGCATCTGCGTGCGTTGGTCGAATCCGGCGTGGCACTGCCGCCGCTGGCCGGCATCGTGTCGGCCACTGCACCGATGGCGCCGGAAATCGCCGCTGCGGCCGAAGCGCGTTTCGGTGGTGAAGTGCGCGAGATGTTCGGCTCCACCGAAACCTGCGTGTTCGCCGTGCGTCGCACGGCGCTGGAAGCGGCATGGACGCCTTTGCCCGGTGTGCGCCTGGAAACGCAGGCCGCAGGCACGCTGGTGCATGCGCCGCATCTGGCCACACCGGTGCTGCTGGCCGACATGATGGACGTGGCCGACGACGGCCGTTTTCAGGTACGCGGCCGTCAAGCCGATCTGCTGGAAATTGCCGGAAAACGCGCATCGCTGGCCGATCTCACCCGGCGCCTGCTCGCCATTCCCGGTGTGGTCGATGGCACCATCGTGCAACTCGCGCCCGACTCCGGCCAGGCGGTCGGCCGCATCGCCGCGCTGGTGGTCGCTCCCTCCCTGGACGAAGCCCAGGTGCTGGCCGCACTGCGCGTCAGCGTAGACCCGGTGTTCCTGCCGCGCCGTCTGCGCAAGGTCGCCGCATTGCCACGCAACGAAACCGGCAAACTGCCGCGCGATGTGGTGCTGGGCTTGCTCAAGGGTGAGTGAGGCTGGGTAAGCCCGTCTGCAGCTCGCTCACGCCGGCCAGATGAGAGCGGACGGCTCACTGGTCAAGCGCTGGATGCGCGCAGAGTTAGGCCGTGGGGAGCACGTCTGTTGGTGGGTCCGGCTTCGGTCGGTTCGCTTGCATGCGGTCGGCTTCGGGAGTCGTCATCGCCGTTGCTGGGTGCGGCAACTTCGTTGCGTCGCCCTTGTACGTCATTGCCGCGCTGCGCGTGTTGCATTTGGCTTCGCTGGCAACCCGCACCGGGCATCGTTGGGCAAGCTCCATCTGGCAAGCTGTGGCACACTCGGTCCAGGCGGCAGTGCTGGGGAGCATGGTTGCACCATCCAACCTTTTTCGGCCGCTCACTGCCTGACAACTCTTCGAGCCGAAGAGTGCTTTGCAACTCGGTTTAATTCAGGCGTTAGGCGGTAGGACGGATCTTTGAGGGGGATTGATGCCATACGAGCTAAAGGATCGCTTGGTCATTGGGGTTGCATCGAGTGCTGTGTTCGATTTGCGGCACTCGGATGCCGTGTTCAGGAGCCAAGGCGAGGAACAGTATCGGAAGTATCAGGAAGAGAACCTGGGCTCCCCGCTGCCTAAGGGAATAGCTTTCCCCTTCATAAAGCGCCTTCTTGCGCTCAACGACCTCAGCCCAGATCCCACGGATCCTTTGGTCGAGGTCGTGCTTCTCTCCCGCAACGATCCAGATACTGGCCTGCGGGTGATGAAGACTATTGAGCACTACGGCCTAGGGATGACAAGAGCGATCTTCATGCAGGGGCGGTCGCCCTACGAGTACATTCCTGCTCTCAACATCGCACTCTTCCTGTCTGGACATAAGCCAGATGTCGAGGCTGCAATTGGCCTTGGCCATCCCGCCGGGCAAGTGCTCGATTCAGAGTTTGACGATGATGAAGATGATAAGACTCTTCGCATAGCGTTCGACTTCGATGGTGTCCTCGCGGGGGACGAATCAGAATCGGTGATGCAAGCCTCCGGTCTCTCGGCGTTCCACGACCACGAAGTGAAGAACGTGATGCAGCCTCACAATCCCGGGCCGCTTAAAGAGTTCTTGGTTCGGGTGTCAAAGATTCAGTCCGTTGAGGAGGTGCACCGGGAGCAGAATCCCGATTACCAAAATCGAGTCCGCGTTTCTATCGTAACTGCACGTAATGCCCCCTCCCACGAGCGCGCACTTAAAACTCTTAAAAGTTGGGGCGTCATGGCAAACGATGCATTCTTTCTCGGCGGAATTGAGAAGGGCAAGGTCCTCGGAGTGCTGAAGCCGCACATCTTCTTCGATGACCAGTCTGGCCATCTGGAGTCGGCAAGCGCGGTTGCCCCTTCGGTTCACATTCCCTTCGGCGTCACAAATCAGCCGAAGCTCGGTGGTGAGTCGCCTGCAGTCTAACAACTCATGTACGGACTCCCATTGCAATAGCGCACAGCGTGAGCGTCGATGGGCGAAGCGGATCGGTTGCAGTCGTATAGACGGCCTTGGGTTGCGCATTGAGTGCTCGGGCCATCATGAAATCCGCAGAATGATGGTCGTCTCTGCCTGGCGCATGCCGCGTCCCGCACTCCGCAATGCGCGTGTCAGTGGATCGCCGGCCTGCGGGTCGTCCCGGGCGGCAGCATCCGCACGTACAGCATCCTTCAGCCATGCACCCCATCGATCTCCACCGCCAGCTCATCGCGGCAGATCACTGCGTGCAGCAGCAGGCGTGGCACCGCGTCGCCGAAGCGGGCGTCCAGTGCCTGGGCGACCTTGGGCAGGTCGTCGCGTTCGCGCACATAGACTTTCAGGCGGGTGCCGGCACCGAACTGCGCGGGTAACGCCGACGCGTGCAGGCGCGCGGCGCCGAGCAGGGCGTCGAAGTTGGCGAAGGTTTCTTCCAGCTGCGCCAGCAGTTGGCCGGTGTGCATCGAGGCGTGGCCCACCACGGCCGCGGTGCCTGACAACAGCAGCGGCATGTCGCTGCCGGCCGGCGGCAACATGGCGCGCGCGAAACTCGGCGGCTGCGGGCCGTACTGGCGCGGGTAGTTGTAAGCGCTCACCTGCCGCGGGTTTTCCAGCGGCATACCGGCATTGGCGGCCGCCAACCAGTAAATCTGGATGATGCGCTCGTCATCGCAACGGCCCACGGCGGTGGCGGCCGGCAATTGCGCCGTGTCGAATGCGCCCAGTCCGCGTGCACGGCCCACGCAAAACTGGCGGTAACGTTCGCGGTCGCCGCTGCCCAGGGTGATGGCGTCCAGGTAATTCCAGATACGCAGCAACCGCGGCGTCTGGCTGCCGCTGACAAAGGCGGTGATTTCCGCATACGCCTTGGCGGCGGCTTCTTCGATATCGAGGTCCTGCTCGTCGATCTCGATCACGCCAAAATGCAAATGACCGTCGCTGGACCAGGCGATATTGCCCTCGCGGCCGCTGCGCACCGGCGCAGCGGTGCGCCAAACTTCCAGCACGCTGGCCTGATACGGCTGCAACGGCACGCGCAGATAGCGCGGGTCGTGCAGGCGCGGCGCCGCATCGCCGAAGCCGAACACGGCCAGCACCTGCGGGTCGGCCAGCAACACGCCGGGGTCGGTCTGGTCAACATAGTCGACCTGCAGGCGGGGATGGCGCACGGCGTGCGTGGTCTGGGCCTGGGAAGCGGTCATTGAGCGTCTCGTTGTTGCGTGTCGCGTTGCAAGGTGTCGCCCTCGAAGCCGAGCTTGGCCTGGCGCCGGCGGTGGCGCCACGACTGCCAGGCGCGCGGTAGCATCGACAAAGTGGTGAGTGCGTACAGGGCACGGAAGGCGCGTAGGCGAATGCGGACTTTGGGGCTGTCGAACACGTCGCCGGCCAACATTGCCACCACCGCCTGTTCCACCTGCCAGGTGTTTTGCGGCTGCGCGAACAAGGTGCGCATGGTGGGTGAGGTGAAGCGGTAGATGAACCACTTGAATTCGTCCACGCCGCGGGTCAATTCGCGTTGTAAGGCACGCTGCAGTTTCGCTTCCGACTGCGGGGCGCGTAGTGCGGCATCCACCATGGCTGCGCCGCGTTCGGCGCCGTGCATGGCCAGAAACACGCCGGAGGAAAACATCGGGTCGACGAAGGTGTAGGCATCGCCCAGCATCAACCAGCGCGGCCCTGCCATGCGCGTGCATTCGTAGGCGTAATTGCCGGTGGCATGTACCGGTGCCACGCGCTCGGCGTCGAGCATGCGCGCGTTGAGTTCGGGATTGAGCGCCAGCGTGCGCATCAAAAAGGCCTCGCTGTCGCCCTTACGGGTTTTCATGTACTCGGGGTAGCAGACTGCGCCCACGCTCATGATGTCCTCCGGCAGCGGAATCAGCCACATCCAGCCATGCGCATGCCGGTAGATGCTGATGTTGCCGGCATCCTCGCCCGGGCGCCGCGTCACGCCGCGGAAGTGGCTGAACAACGCGGCCGATTGATGCTTGGCGTTGGCGCGTTTGAGCTTGAGGCGGGTGCCCAGAAAGGTATCGCGGCCGCTGGCATCGAGCAGATAGCGCGGGCGGAACTGCTGTACGCCGCCGTCGACCGTGCGTGCCTGCAGCAGCGGTTGTTCGCCGTCGAACGCGACCTGCTCCACGCTGACCTGTTCGCGTGCATCCACGCCCGCCGCGCGCGCGCGCTGGAACAACACCTGGTCGAATTGCGCACGCGGCACCTGGAAGGCGAAATCGGCCTTGGCATCGAGCGCGTGCGAAAAACGAAACGTGTTGTAGCCGCCGCTGTCGTTCGGGAAATCCGCGCCACGCTTGAGCACGCCGATGGCGCGCACATCGGCGAGCACGCCCAGGCGTTCGAGAATCGGCATGTTCATCGGCAGCAACGATTCGCCGATATGAAAGCGCGGATGCTGCTCCTTCTCGAGCAGGGTAACGGACCAGCCGAGCTCGGCAAGCGCGATGGCCGCAGTGCAGCCAGCCGGGCCGCCGCCGACGATCAGGACATCCGGACACTCCGGTCCGGGAGCCGGCCCGGCTGCCGGCATGGCGGTCGGGGTGTGGCGAACAGCGTTGGAAGTCATCCTGGAACGAACCTGCAGCGGGCGAGCGTCATGCAGTCATGATAACCTGCTCTGCCGCCCTGACAGCCCGCGGGCCGCCGATCCATGTGTGAACAACGCCGGCAGCACGTGCAGGCGTCGGTCAGACCGCGCGGCAGATGCTCGGATTGGCAGTGACGGCAACGTACACTACGGCCGACGCGACGCCCACGCACTCCGATGGTCGCCCGCGCTGCTGTTGCTTCTTCCCACTCTTGCCGCCCTACCCTGACCTGTGGAAATCCTGGATGTCCTCGCAAACCGCTGCCGAACGTGAACTGGCCGAACTCCTGGTCGAAAGTCTGAACCTGGAAGACGTCCAACCCGCCGACATCGATCCGGAGGCGCCGTTGTTCAACACCGGGCTGGGGTTGGACTCGATCGATGCGCTGGAACTGGCGCTGGCGATCAGCAAGCGCTACGGCTTCCAGCTGCGTTCGGACAACGACGAGAACCGTCGCATCTTCGCGTCGCTGCGCGCATTGTCGGCGCATGTCGAAGCCAACAAGACCGTCTGATCTGCCGACTGCGCCATCCCCCGACGCACCTGCATGGGTGCTGGGCATGGGCGTTCTGCTGGCGGTGGCGTATTCGCCGTTGGCGCATTGGGCCAATGCCAGTCACCGCCCGGAGGTGGCCGCCATCGCCGGTGGTTTGCTGGTGCTGATGGTCTTGATCGAACCGATGGTTGCGCGCCGGGCCTGGGCCTGGGCGCTGGCACTGCTGCTGCTCGCCGGATTGGGCGTGCTGTGGCATTCGCCGTACGCGATGGTGGTGCTGGCGGCGCCGCCGGTGGTGTTTACCGGTTGGGTCGCCTGGTTCTTCGGGCGCAGCCTGCGCCACGGCCGCACGCCGCTGATCACGCGCATTGTGGAAGGCCTGTACGGCCAGGCCGGCATGCCGGTCACGCCCGAACAACGCCGCTACACGCGCCGTCTCACGCTGGCCTGGGCATTGCTGCTGTGCGGCCTGACCCTGGCCAATCTGGTGCTCGGCCTGTGCGCCGAACCCAGCGGCGTGCTGACGCAGTTGGGCTATGCCTCGCCGCTGCCGATCAGCGATGCGCGCGCCTCGTTGTTCGCCAATCTGCTCTGCTATGGCGTGATTGGCGGTTTCTTCATTGGGGAATATCTATTGCGCGGCCGCTGGTTTCCACAGCGTCCCTATCGTAATCTGCCAGACTTCTTGCGTCAGATGGCGCGGCTCGGGCCGGACTTCTGGCGCGATCTGCTGCGCTGAGTGCGTGGCCAGGGGTAGCGACGTACGTGCATACTTTCGGGGACAAGACAAAGATGCCGTTGGCAAGGATGCCGTCGCGCCTGGCGTGGGCTGTGTTCAACCTGTTGCAATTGGCATTCACGCTGGCCTTTACCGCTGGCGGGATCGTCTACGCATTGGCATTGATGGCGATCACGCGCGATGCCGACCGGATGTTGCGCATGGGGAGCTGGATGTGGGCGCCAGTGCTGTTCCGCGGCGCGGGAGTCACGGTCATCGTGGAAGGGCGCGAGCGGGTGGATTGGTCCAAGAACTATCTGTTCGTGAGCAACCACCAGTCGATCATCGACATTTGCGCGCTGTTCTACGCCTTGCCGGTGCCGCTGCGCTTCTTACTCAAGGAAGAAATGCTCAAGGTGCCGTTCGTGAACTGGTATGCGCGCGCTACCGGCATGCTGTTTCTGGACCGCGACAGCCGCAGGGCAGGGGCACTGGTGCGACGTCAGGTGGCTGCGTTGTTGCGCCAGGGCAAACAGTTGTGTCTGTTTCCCGAAGGCACCCGCAGCCGCACCGGCGCATTATTGCCATTCAAGGTCGGGCTACTGCAGGCTGCTATCGATGCTGGCGTGCAGGTGGTTCCGGTGGCGCTGGACGGCTGCGGCAGGGTGTTGCCGGTCGATGGCCTGTTCAGGGTGCGCCCCGGCATCATCCGCGTGCGGATCGGTACGCCGATCGCTGTGACCGGGCCGGATGCGCCGGATCGCCAACAATTGACCGAGCAGGCACACAAGGCCGTGGCTGCAATGCTTCACCCCAGGATCTGAGTTCCACGCTTATGGATTTCGTTGTGCCGCATGATCATCCCTGCCTGCCCGGACATTTCCCGGGTCGTCCCGTGGTGCCTGGCGTGGTCGTGCTCGACCATGTGCTGCAGGCGGTGGAAGCACTGCATGGTCCACGCGCGGCCGCGCGCCTGCCGCAGGTGAAGTTCGTGCAGCCGTTGCTGCCCGGCCAGACCGCCTCGGTCACACTGGAAGGCGATGGCCCGCGTTGGCGCTTCCGTGTGCAGCGTGCCGATGTAGTGCTGGTCAGCGGCGAACTGGTGGCGGAGGCGGGGACATGAGCAAGCACTGGAAACAGCGTCCGGAAGGCGGTGGGCGCTTTGCGCTGTGGCTGATCCGCGGCATCGCACGGCACGGCGGGCGTGTAGTGGGACGCGCGCTGCTATATCCGATCACGCTGTACTTCCTGCTGGTGCGCGCGCCTGAGCGCGCCGCCTCGCGTGCCTATCTGGCGCGGGTACTCGGCCGCCCGGCCACGCTGCGCGATGTGGCGCGGCACATTCACACCTTCGCCTCGACCATCCTCGATCGGGTGTACATGCTGTGCGGGCAGATGCAGCGCTTCCGCGTGGATATCTCCGGCCTGGATCAACTGCATACGCAAATGGATCGTGGCCGCGGCGTGCTGATCTTCGGCTCGCATCTAGGCAGCTTCGATGCGCTGCGCGTGCTGGCCACCGAGCGCCCGGACGTGCAGGTCAAGGTGGTGTTGGACAAGGCGCACAACCGCGCCATGACCGACCTGCTGGGCGCGCTCAACCCGCAGCTGGCCGCCAACATCATCGACGCCGGCATGGATGCGACCTCGATCGTCATGGCGATCAAGGAAGCCACCGACGCCGGTGCGCTGGTGGCGCTGCTGATCGATCGCCCGCGCGAAGGCGACCCGGCGCTGCCGGCGATGTTCCTCGGCCGCAATGCCATGTTCCCGACCTCGCCGTGGCTGATCGCCGCTGCGCTCAAGGTGCCGGTGGTGCTGGCATTCGGCCTGTATCACGGTGGTAATCATTACGAGCTGGCGTTCGAAACCTTCAGCGAAGGCCTGGACGTGCCGCATCGTCAGCGCGCCCCCATGCTTGCGGTACTCATGCGCGATTACGCTGCCAGGCTGGAACATTACACTTGCTACGCGCCGTACAACTGGTTCAACTTCTACGATTTCTGGAACACCCACCATGCCGATGTGCCGCACCCTGCCGTGGATGCTGATACTGCTGTTCAGCGCCGCACCGCTATGCGCCGCACCGCCTGAGACGCTCGACGTCGGGCAGGTGCTGGAGCGCCTGGCGCGCCCCGCACCGGTCAGCACCGAATTCGTCGAACTGCGGGGCTCTTCCTTGCTGAAGACGCCGTTGCGCGTCGAGGGCCACTACCGTCGCCCGGATGCGCAGACGCTGGTGCGCGAAGTCAGCGCGCCGTACCACGAAACCACCACGCTGACTGGCGACGAAGGCGTGCTGGAACGCGAAGGCAAATCGCCGCGTCGTTTCTCGTTGAGCCGTGTGCCCGAACTGGCCGGCTTGAAGTCCGGCTTCGGCGCGCTGTTGTCCGGCGACCGCGCGCTGCTGGAGCAGCACTACAGCGTCAGTGGGCAGGGCCAGCCGCAGGCCTGGCTGCTGACGTTGCAGCCCAAGGACGCCGCGGTGGCCAAGCAGGTGCGCCAATTGCGTCTGTACGGACGCAAGGACGAACTGCGGTGTATCGAAAGCGTGCCGGCCAAGGGCGACGTGCAGCGCACGCTGCTGGCCGGTGCGGCGCGCGAAGCGGCCGGCGTGACCGATGCCACCGCGCTGACAACGCTCTGCCACGGTTCTGGCGCGTGACCGCGCGCGTGATGGGTGCGCCGGTCGTCTCTAAACACATCGCACCATTCGCAGCTGAAACGCGCACGTTGCCGATAACGACCGATGCCGCGCCTGCGGCCGGCGTGCGTTCGGCCGCTGCAGCAGGACACGCACACCATGGCGCTTGAGTTGAACGCAAACCGCCGCATCGGCCTGGCGCTGCTGTGGCTGGCATTGCTGGCGGTGGCCGGATTCTGGTTGAGCGAGACGCTCAAGGTTACCGGGGATCTACGCAAATTCATGCCCGCCCCGCGCACGCCGGCGCAAAAACTGTTGATCGAAGAACTCGGCGAAGGCCCTGGATCGCGGCTGCTGCTGATGGCGTTGTCCAATAGCGACCCCGTCACCTTGGCCGAGCAGTCGCAGCAACTGCAGAAAGCACTGGCCGCACAGCCGGAGCTGTTCGAGCTGGTCGGCAACGGTGGTAACGCCGGGTTGGAGGCGATTCCCAAGCGCTTGCTGCCGTATCGCTATCTGCTCAGCGACAGCTTCGACAAGACTCCGCTGGATGCGCCCACGTTGGAAGCGGCGTTGCAGGCGCGCGTGCAGGATCTGGGCTCGCCGGCGGCAGCCATGGTGGAGCCGTTGCTGCCGCGCGACCCCACGATGGAAATCCTGCATCTGGCCGAAACCCTGCAGCCGGCAGCGATGCCGCAGACGCGCAATGACGTGTGGTTCGATCGTGCCGGCACGTCGGCGCTGTTGATCGTGCAGACGCGCGCGGCCGGCTTCGACCCCACCGGCCAGCAGCTGGCCTACGACGCCGTGCAAGCGGCCTTCGCGAAAGTCAGCAAGGGCACGTCCACGCGCTTGACGCTGACCGGGCCGGGTGCATTCGCGGTGGAAATCACCGCGCGCACCCAAGGCGAGGCGCAATGGATCGGCACGCTGGATACGGTGGGCCTGGTGCTGTTGCTGCTGGTGGCCTACCGCAGCTGGAAGATTCCGGTGCTCGGCGTGTTGCCCCTGGCCAGCGCCGGTCTGGCCGGCTTGGGCGCTGTCGCAGTGCTGTTCGACGGCGTGCACGGCATCACCGTGGCGTTCGGGTTCACCCTGATCGGCGTGGTACAGGATTATCCGATTCACTTGTTTAGTCATCAGCGCCCCGGTCTGGATCCGCGCGAAAACGCACGGCATCTGTGGCCGACGTTGGTCACCGGCGTGGTTTCCACCTGCATTGCCTATGTGACCTTCCTGTTTTCCGGTGTGGACGGTTTGCGGCAGCTGGCGGTGTTCACCATCGCCGGCCTTGCCACCGCCGCGGTCACTACGCGCTGGATGCTGCCGGCCTTGATCGATCCGGCTCCGCGCGACTATGCCGATTCGCGCCTGCTGGCCGTGCTGTGGCGTGGCGTGGCACGCTTGCCGCGGCCACGCATCGTCAGCCTGGCGGTGATGGCCGTGCTCAGCATTGCCGTGATCGTGCTTGCGCCGGGGCAGTTCTGGCAGAACGATCTGTCGAAGCTGACGCCGGTGCCGCCCAAGGCATTGGCGCAGGACATGCACCTGCGTCAGGAACTGGGTGCGCCGGATGTGCGTTACGTGCTGGCGCTACCGGCCGCGAACGATGAGGCGGCACTGCAGGCCAGCGAGCAGTTGCGCCCGCGCCTGGATGCATTGGTGCGCAATGGTGACTTGCTCGGTTACGACATGGCGGCGCGCTATCTGCCCAGCGCCAAGACCCAGCATGCGCGGCAGGCGGCGTTGCCCGACGCCGCGCAGGCGCGTGCGTTCACCGAGACTGCTGTCGCCACCACGCCGTTCCGCAGCGATGCGTTTGCGCCGTTCCTGCAGGATCTGGACGCCGCCAAGCGCGCCGCACCGCTGCTGCCGAAGGATCTGACCGGCTCGCCGCTGGCGACCTCGGTCGGTGGTTTGTTGCTGGGCCGTGGCGATCGCAGCACCGCACTGGTGTCGTTGACCGGCCTGCGCGATCCGGCGGTCCTGGCGGCTGCCGTGCAAGGCAGTGGCGCGCAATTGCTGGATCTGAAGGAAGCCTCCGAATCGTTGGTGGCTGCCTACCGTGGACGCGTGCTCGGTGCGCTGGTATTGGCCGCCTTGTTGCTGGCGGTGACCGTGGCGATCGCACTGCGTAGTCCGCGCCGCATCGTGCGGGTGTTGCTGCCGATGGCGCTGACCACGGTGCTGATCCTGGCGATCCTGCGCGGCACCGGGGTGGAGCTCAATTTGTTCCATCTGATCGCGCTGATCCTGGCCGCCGGCCTGGGCCTGGATTACGCGCTGTTCTTCGATCACGCCGGCGACGATCACGCCGACCAGCTCCGCACGCTGCACGCATTGATCGTGTGCAGCCTGATGACCCTGCTGGTGTTCGCGTTGTTGGCCGCGTCCAGCATTCCGGTCTTGCGTGCGATCGGCAGCACGGTGGCGCTGGGCGTGTTGTTCAATTTCATTCTGGCCTTGCTGGTATCGCGCGAACCGGCGCTGGAACGCACCGCGAATGGAGAGCCGCATGCAGGGACGTGACGCGATTGCCACGCTGATTCCACACCAGGGCAGCATGTGCCTGTGGGAAGACGTGATCGAGTGGGATGCGCAGCGCATCGTGCTGCGTAGTCACGCGCATCGCAGCGATGCGCATCCGTTACGTTCCAACGGGCGCCTGCGTGCACTACATCTGTGCGAATACGGTGCGCAGGCCATGGCCGTGCATGGCGGTTTGCTGGGCCGCGCATCCGGCAAGCCGGTACGCCCGGGCATGCTGGTGGCGCTGCGTGGCGTGGAGTTGCACGTGACCCATCTGGAAACGCTGCCGGAGGCGATCGACTGCGAAGCGCAGGTGCTGATGCAGGGCGAGGACAGCCAGCAATACAGTTTTCGCCTGACGCATGGCGAGCAATTGCTTGCCGAAGGGCGTGCCACGGTGATGCTGGGCGCTGCGCAGGCGTAGCGCGTTTGATCAATAGGCCGGCTCGGTGCCGGCGCTATTTGCGGTCGATTCAGAGCAGCGAACAAAACGACTGCGCTCACCGCCAGGCGGGCGCGGCCGGTGCTCGTAATCGGCATGTACCACGCGTACACTCCGGTTCTGAGTGCGCCGTCCGCACCCACCTGACGACTGCTCGCTACGTTTTGTTAGCCGCTCTTACTAATAAGTCAGTAAATTAGGGAGCGGATGTTGACGTCATGCTGTCCAACCATCCATGAAGAAGAGAGACGGACGTTTGGTATCGCGGGCGGCGCTGGAAGAAATGCGCCTGATGGCGTTGCAACGGATGGGCGAAGGCGAATCGCCGGCCGAAGTGGCCGCGTCGTTCGGATTGCATCGCGGCTGGGCGTACAAAGTGCTGGCGCGAGCACAGGAGGGCGGCGCTGGCGCATTGATGACGCGTAAGGGCAGCGGTCGCCCGCGGACGTTGACGCCGGCGCAGGAGCGCCAGGTGTT